>NZ_JBJQMC010000005.1:0-284727 GCF_046486085.1 Escherichia sp. WS568 | reverse complement strand
CTTGCTCTGCTCAAACGCGAAGGCCGGTGCCCGTCTGACGTTGAACACCGACAGATTAAGTACCGGAACAACGTGATTGAATGCGATCATGGCAAACTGAAACGGATAATCGGCGCCACGCTGGGATTTAAATCCATGAAGACGGCTTACGCCACCATCAAAGGTATTGAGGTGATGCGTGCACTACGCAAAGGCCAGGCCTCAGCATTTTATTATGGTGATCCCCTGGGCGAAATGCGCCTGGTAAGCAGAGTTTTTGAAATGTAAGGCCTTTGAATAAGACAAAAGGCTGCCTCATCGCTAACTTTGCAACAGTGCCACTTATTTATAACTTATATTGTCACATGCAAATCAGTATAGTTTCGAATGAAAGTTAATGCGAGGTGGTTATGGCTTCTACTTTTACCAGCGACACATTGCCTGCCGATCACAAAGCAGCTATCCGTCAGATGAAGCACGCGCTGCGGGCGCAGCTTGGCGACGTCCAGCAGATCTTTAATCAGCTAAGCGATGACATTGCCACGCGAGTGGCTGAAATCAACGCACTCAAAGCACAGGGCGATGCAGTCTGGCCGGTGCTGTCTTATGCCGATATCAAAGCAGGTCATGTTACTGCAGAGCAACGCGAACAGATTAAACGTCGCGGTTGTGCAGTGATAAAAGGCCATTTCCCCCGCGAACAAGCGCTAGGCTGGGATCAGTCGATGCTGGACTATCTGGACCGCAACCGCTTTGATGAGGTCTACAAAGGCCCCGGCGATAATTTCTTCGGGACGCTCAGCGCTTCACGTCCCGAGATTTACCCCATCTACTGGTCGCAGGCGCAAATGCAGGCCCGCCAGAGTGAAGAAATGGCGAATGCGCAGTCGTTTCTCAATCGTCTGTGGACATTTGAAAGTGATGGAAAGCAATGGTTTAACCCGGATGTGAGCGTCATCTACCCTGACCGTATCCGCCGCCGTCCGCCCGGAACGGCCTCCAAAGGTCTCGGAGCGCATACCGACTCCGGGGCACTGGAACGCTGGCTGCTTCCAGCGTATCAGCGCGTTTTCGCCAACGTCTTTAATGGCAATCTGGCGCAATATGATCCCTGGCATGCGGCACATCGTACAGAAGTTGAAGAGTACACGGTGGACAACACCACCAAATGTTCCGTGTTTCGGACATTCCAGGGCTGGACAGCGCTCTCTGATATGCTGCCTGGTCAGGGACTGCTGCACGTCGTGCCCATTCCTGAAGCCATAGCGTACGTGCTGTTACGTCCGCTGCTTGATGATGTGCCGGAGGATGAACTGTGCGGCGTAGCGCCCGGAAGAGTGTTGCCGGTATCAGAGCAATGGCATCCACTGTTGATTGAGGCATTAACCAGCATTCCACAACTCGAAGCCGGAGACTCCGTCTGGTGGCACTGCGACGTCATCCATTCCGTTGCCCCCGTTGAAAATCAACAGGGCTGGGGCAACGTGATGTACATTCCTGCGGCACCGATGTGCGAGAAAAATCTTGCCTACGCGCACAAGGTGAAGGCCGCACTGGAAAAAGGCGCATCACCTGGCGACTTCCCGCGGGAAGATTATGAAGCAAACTGGGAAGGCCGCTTTACGCTGGAGGATCTGAACATTCACGGTAAGCGCGCACTGGGCATGGATGTTTGAGAGTTAATGGAAGTGAATTGATGTGGGATTAAGAAAATCGATTCGACGTTACTCAGATTGCTGACAAATGCGCTTTGTTAATGCCTGATGCGGCGTTAACGCCTTATCCGGCCTACAAAGTCCTGCAGATTCAATATATTGCAGGTACTGCGTAGGCCTGATAAGCATAGCGCATCAGGCAATCTTGCGTTTGTCATCAGCCGCCGTCACCCCGACAGTATCGGGCTGACGGATAATAACTTACTCGATCCCTTTACTACGCAGATAATCTTCGTAATTACCGCTAAAGTCGATCACGCGTTCCGGGGTGATTTCCAGAATACGGGTCGCCAGGGAGCTTACGAACTCACGGTCGTGTGAAACAAAGATCAGCGTGCCCTGATACAGTTCCAGCGCCATGTTCAGCGACTCAATAGATTCCATATCCAGGTGGTTGGTCGGTTCGTCCATGATCAGAATGTTCGGCTTCTGCATCATTAACTTACCAAACAGCATCCGCCCTTTCTCCCCACCGGAAAGCACTTTCGCTGGCTTTTTGATATCGTCCTGGCTGAACAGCAAACGACCGAGAATGCTGCGTACCGCCTGCTCGTCATCGCCTTCCTGCTTCCACTGGCTCATCCATTCGAACACGGTCAGATCATTTTCGAACTCATATTCATGGTCCTGGGCGTAGTAACCAATGCGCGCGTTCTCAGACCATTTTACGGTGCCGCTGTCCGGTTGCAGATCGCCCACCAGCGTTTTCAGCAGCGTTGATTTACCGACGCCGTTGGTACCCAGTACCGCCAGTTTTTCACCGACTTCCAGCAGCAGGTTGAGATTTTTAAACAGTGGACCGTTATCAAACCCTTTGGTCAGACCTTCCACTTCCAGCGCGTTACGGAACAGTTTCTTATCCTGCTCAAAACGGATGAACGGGTTCTGACGGCTGGAAGCTTTCACCTCTTCCAGTTTGATTTTATCGATCTGGCGCGCACGCGAAGTTGCCTGGCGAGATTTCGAGGCGTTGGCGCTAAAGCGGCTAACGAAAGATTGCAGCTCGGCAATCTGCGCTTTCTTCTTGGCATTATCAGCCAGCAGACGTTCACGCGCCTGGGTCGCCGCCGTCATGTACTCATCGTAGTTACCTGGATAAACGCGCAGCTCGCCGTAATCCAGATCCGCCATATGGGTACAAACCATGTTAAGGAAGTGACGGTCGTGCGAGATGATGATCATGGTGCTGTCACGCTCGTTCAGCACCTGTTCCAGCCAACGAATGGTGTCGATGTCGAGGTTGTTGGTCGGTTCGTCGAGCAGGAGAATGTCCGGATCAGCAAACAGCGCCTGCGCCAGCAGCACACGCAGCTTCCAGCCAGGAGCAACTTCACTCATCGGGCCGTAGTGCTGTTCCACTGGAATTCCCACGCCAAGCAACAGTTCACCGGCGCGAGCTTCCGCAGAGTAACCGTCCATTTCGCCGTATTTTACTTCCAGATCGGCCACTTTATAACCGTCTTCTTCGCTCATTTCCGGCAAAGCATAGATACGGTCGCGCTCCTGCTTCACTTCCCACAACTCTTTATGCCCCATGATCACCGTATCCAGCACGGTGAACTCTTCAAAGGCAAACTGATCCTGACGCAATTTACCAATGCGCTCGTTGGGATCGAGGGAAACGTTACCCAGCGTCGGCTCTAAGTCGCCGCCGAGGATCTTCATAAAGGTGGATTTACCACTACCGTTCGCGCCAATCAGGCCGTAACGGTTGCCGCCGCCAAACTTGACGGAAATGTTTTCAAACAACGGCTTACTGCCGAACTGCATGGTGACGTTACTGGAAACTAACACAGGCGTATCCTGAAAAGAGATATGACAAACCGCGTATTATGCCATAAGTCTGAAAGAAGATCCCGTCCCCCGCTTAAGGTCTACACTCTTCCCAAAGGCAAAAAATGTGATTTCGTACACATCTGATTTCACTGTGAGCTGGAATGAACTTATAATGCGCTTCCAATACTCTAATATTCTCAACCCAATGGCCTGCCAGGCACAAAATCTCGCTTAACATGAATATGAAATTGAAAACATTATTCGCAGCGGCCTTCGCTGTTGTCGGCTTTTGCAGTACCGCCTCTGCGGTAACTTATCCTCTGCCAACCGACGGGAGTCGCCTGGTTGGTCAGAATCAGGTGATCACCATTCCTGAAGGTAACACTCAGCCGCTGGAGTATTTTGCCGCCGAGTACCAGATGGGGCTTTCCAATATGATGGAAGCGAACCCGGGTGTGGATACCTTCCTGCCGAAAGGCGGTACTGTACTGAACATTCCGCAGCAGCTGATCCTGCCGGATACCGTTCATGAAGGCATCGTCATTAACAGTGCAGAGATGCGTCTGTATTACTATCCGAAAGGGACCAACACCGTTATCGTGCTGCCGATCGGCATTGGTCAGTTAGGCAAAGATACGCCTATCAACTGGACCACCAAAGTTGAGCGTAAGAAAGCAGGCCCGACCTGGACGCCGACCGCCAAAATGCACGCAGAGTACCGCGCTGCGGGCGAACCGCTTCCGGCTGTCGTTCCGGCAGGTCCGGATAACCCGATGGGGCTGTATGCACTCTACATCGGTCGCCTGTACGCTATCCATGGCACCAACGCCAACTTCGGTATCGGCCTGCGTGTAAGTCATGGTTGTGTGCGTCTGCGTAACGAAGACATAAAATTCCTGTTCGAGAAAGTACCGGTCGGTACCCGCGTACAGTTTATTGATGAGCCGGTAAAAGCGACCACCGAGCCAGACGGCAGCCGTTATATTGAAGTCCATAACCCGCTGTCTACCACCGAAGCCCAGTTTGAAGGTCAGGAAATTGTGCCAATTACCCTGACCAAGAGCGTGCAGACAGTAACTGGTCAGCCTGATGTGGATCAGGTCGTGCTGGATGAAGCGATCAAAAATCGTTCCGGGATGCCGGTTCGTCTGAATTAATCGTCAAAACGTAAAACAGAGGCGGACTCATCATCCGCCTTTTTTATTTGGCCAGACCCTAGTTGGCCGGGAGCATAACGAATAAAACGTATCCCACCAGCGCCGCCCACAACAGCATCGGTATCGAATAAAGATGAAAACGCCACCAGATACGGCGATCGTTCGCCATCCGTAACGCAATCAAATTTGCCAGCGATCCGGGTAATAAACCAAAGCCCCCCACGTTTACCGCCCATGCCAGCAGCAACGACGGCGGCACATAGTTCAGCAACAATATGGTACTCGGCACATTACTGATCACCTGCGATAAACCGATTGCCGTTAACCATAATCCGGGTTCGGATAAATGGCTCACATTGCTCAACACGCCCTGCAAAGCTGGCAGTTGGGTCAGCAAATGGACGTCGATAAACATCGCCATAAATACCAGCAGCAGCGTCCAGTCCACACTCAACACCACGCGACGTGCCAGCAGCGCAAAGCCCGCCGCCACAATCACCAGTCCCCACAGCTCTTGTTTTAACTCCAGCGCCGTCAGAAAGACGATATACAGCCCCAGACAACTCCACACCAGCCGCGGTTTCCACTCCGGTGTTTGCACCCCCGTATGGTATTGGAGTGCCTTTCCAGGGAAACAACACCAGCACAACAGCAGGAGCGTCAGCATCATTGCGCCAGCCAGCGGTGCCATTTGGGCAATAAATCCGGCAAACGAAAGACCAGAACGTCCCCAGATAAGAATATTTTGCGGGTTGCCAATTGGCGTCAGTAGCGAACCCGCATTGACTGCCAGCGCCTCAAAAATAATCAGCCGATTAACCGGGATCTCACACAGTCTTTTTAGCGTGATAGTCAGCGGAACAACTATAAACAGCGCGACATCGTTGGTCAGAAAGGTAGAAAGCAGCGCCGCCGCCAGCACCATAAACATCGCCAGCCGACGCTCCGTAGCAAAGCGGCGCACCATTTTGCGCCCCAGCACATCAAAATAACCGCTTAACTCCACACCTTTGGTCAGCAGCATCAGGCCGCTTAAGGTGATGATGGTGTGCCAGTCGATAGCAGCAGGCCAGGATTTCGGTGCAAAGGGCACGAAAAAGCTTAATCCGATACCAACAAGAATTAATAACTGAAAAAAACGATCCCCTTGCAGCGTGCGTAAAAAAGGCAGGCTCATTTGGCACCGTGTTTCTGGGTAAACAAACGAAAAGCGTCGAGCGTCTCTTCACTGACATGGTGCTCCATGCCTTCCGCGTCGCGACGGGCGATTTCCGGACTGACGCCCAACACCAACAAGAAATTTTCGACTATCTGATGTCGCTCGCGGCTTTCCTGCGCCAGCTTCTCTCCTTCTGCCGTTAAAAACACGCCACGCCAGGGGATCATTTCAATCAGCCCCATGGTTGCCAGTCGCTTAAGCATTTTAGCCACCGTCGGTTGCGAAACTCCCAAACGAGCAGCCATGTCTACCTGACGAGCTTCCCCCACTTCCCTGATCAAGTCAGAAATCAGCTCAACGTAATCATCAATAAGCTCGCGCCGATGCGCCTCTCTGACCTGGCGGAACCCTTCAACGTGCTCTTCCACGTTCACTAACTGCGTCACTTTTTTTGCTGTTGGCGTACCTGCGCGACGACTCATTGTGCTTCCTCATTATGGTGACGCATACCTAGCGTTCTCATTTCGTGCGCACATTGTAAACCAGAGTTGCGAAGGTACAAAAAATTAACGTTTTAGCAATAGCTATATAATATAGCCTGTGCTATATCTGTATGTAATGCAATCATCCCTCAAGGATCGACGGGATTAGCAAGTCAGGAGGTCTTATGAATGAGTTCAAGAGGTGTATGCGCGTGTTTAGTCATTCTCCCTTTAAAGTACGGTTAATGCTGCTCTCTATGTTGTGCGATATGGTCAACAACAAACCGCAGCAAGATAAACCTTCCGATAAATAGCGGCGTCGCGGTACGCCGCTTCACTCCTGCTTTTATGCAGGCACAACGCGTTTTGGTCTGAAAAACCCCACTTTTTGTCGGATTTGCAATCCCCTTCGCGAAAGATTTGTTCGTCAGTAGTTGACCTGAACGGCGGCTCGCTCTATCTTCTTGCAGCCCTGCGTATATTGCGGCTCGCGGATGCGGACCCCTTTCCCCTCTTCACGCACTCTTGCAGGTATTGACCCTTGACGCCAGGGTAAGCACATGGCGTTTGTTACGATAGTGGCATATGAATTTAACCCTCAAAGACTCGCTTGTTACCCGTAGCCGGGTATTTAGCCCGTGGACTGCGTTCTACTTTTTACAGTCGCTATTAATTAACCTCGGCTTAGGTTATCCCTTCAGTTTGCTCTACACCGCTGCGTTTACGGCTATTTTGCTTTTGCTATGGCGAACATTGCCTCGCGTACAAAAAGTTCTGGTCGGTGTCAGTTCGCTGGTGGCGGCTTGTTATTTCCCTTTTGCTCAGGCCTACGGCGCGCCTAATTTCAATACATTGCTGGCATTGCACTCCACCAATATGGAAGAGTCGACCGAAATCCTGACGATTTTTCCGTGGTACAGCTACCTGGTCGGCTTATTTATTTTTGCGCTCGGCGTAATAGCAATCAGGCGAAAAAAAGAGAATGAAAAAGCGCGCTGGAATACCTTCGACAGCCTGTGTCTGGTATTCAGTGTGGCGACATTTTTTGTTGCTCCCGTGCAAAACCTGGCCTGGGGCGGCGTATTTAAACTGAAAGATACTGGCTATCCGGTATTTCGTTTTGCTAAGGATGTCATCGTCAATAATAACGAGGTGATCGAAGAGCAAGAACGGATGGCAAAACTTTCCGGAATGAAAGATACCTGGACGGTCACTGCCGTTAAGCCGAAGTATCAGACCTATGTGGTGGTGATCGGTGAAAGCGCGCGTCGCGATGCCCTCGGTGCCTTTGGCGGTCACTGGGACAATACCCCGTTTGCCAGCAGCGTTAACGGTTTGATATTTGCTGACTACATTGCCGCCAGTGGCTCCACGCAGAAATCGCTTGGCTTAACGCTCAATCGCGTTGTCGATGGCAAACCACAGTTTCAGGATAACTTTGTCACCCTGGCAAATCGCGCGGGCTTCCAGACCTGGTGGTTTTCCAACCAGGGCCAAATCGGCGAATACGATACCGCCATCGCCAGCATCGCCAAACGTGCAGATGAAGTGTACTTCCTGAAAGAAGGTAATTTTGAAGCAGATAAAAACACGAAAGACGAAGCGTTACTGGATATGACCGCTCAAGTGCTGGCGCAAGAGCACTCGCAACCGCAGCTGATTGTTCTACATCTGATGGGCTCGCATCCGCAGGCCTGCGACAGGACACAAGGCAAATACGAAACCTTTGTGCAATCAAAAGAAACGTCGTGCTATCTCTATACCATGACGCAAACGGACGATTTACTGCGCAAACTGTACGATCAGTTACGCAACAGCGGCAGCAGCTTCTCGCTGGTTTACTTTTCTGACCACGGTCTGGCCTTTAAAGAGCGCGGCAAAGACGTGCAATACCTTGCCCATGATGATAAGTATCAGCAAAATTTCCAGGTGCCTTTTATGGTCATTTCCAGCGACGATAAAGCGCATCGGGTGATTAAAGCCCGCCGCTCAGCCAATGACTTCTTAGGTTTTTTCTCCCAGTGGACGGGAATTAAAGCGAAGGAAATTAACATCAAATACCCGTTTATATCTGAGAAGAAAGCCGGGCCGATATACATCACCAACTTCCAGTTACAGAAGGTAGATTACAACCATCTCGGAACCGATATTTTCGACCCGAAACCTTAAAAACAAAAATCCGCCCCGAGAGGCGGATTTTTTATATCACCGAAGTGATTAGAAGCGGTAACCAACACCGGCAATCCAGGTGCCTACGTCAACGCTACGAATACGGCTCTGCTCGTAAGAGAAGTCCAGAGCAACGTTTTCCATCGGGTTGAACTGCAGACCAGCACCGTAGGAGAAACCGTAGTCGCTGGTGTCGTGTTTGTAGGTCGGGTATTCAGTGGTCTGGAATTTACCATAACCCACACCCACTACACCGTAGATGCTTGCCCAGTCGTTAATGCGGTAAGCCGGACCAGCAGTGATGCCGTAGTACTGGTTTTTGTTGTAGTCACCAGAGCTTGCAGTACGGCTTTTCTCGGTGTAAGTGAAAGAACCGATCACACCCAGCGGGCTGTTGTCTTCTTCATAGCGGTATTTCAGGTTGAAACCGCCCATTTTGTTCATTTGGCCCTGAGCGTCGCTCTGTGCGTAACCGCCAGTTACAGTAGAAGTCGCAGCTACGGAAGTACCTGCGGTGAAAGCCAGAACTGCGGCCAGTGCTGAAAGACATGCAATTTTTTTCATAACCACCTCAAATGTGATTCAAATAAGTCCTAAGTTTTAAATATATCAAAAATTAATGGGAAACTCTTCGCGATTTATGATGTCTAACGGGCCATTTCATGTAACAGAACGTTTCCATACACCGCTATCCATCTAAATTTAAATCACTTTTTCAGAGAACTGCGTAAGTATTACGCATGTTTTCCCTGTCATTCATCCAGATTATTCCTAATCACCAGACTAATGATTCCATCAATCCTGGCGCATTTTAGTCAAAACGGGGGAAAATTTTTTCAACAAATGCTCAACCAGCATTGGGTATATCCAGTACACTCCACGCTTTACTTAGGTTTAGATATTTGTGGGAGAAAGGATGCCTGGTTCATTACGTAAAATGCCGGTCTGGTTACCAATAGTCATATTGCTCGTTGCCATGGCGTCTATTCAGGGTGGAGCCTCGTTAGCTAAGTCACTTTTTCCTCTGGTGGGCGCACCGGGGGTCACTGCGCTGCGTCTGGCATTAGGCACGCTGATCCTCATCGCGTTCTTTAAGCCATGGCGACTGCGCTTTGCCAAAGAGCAGCGGTTACTGCTGTTGTTTTACGGCGTTTCGCTGGGGGGGATGAATTATCTTTTTTATCTTTCTATTCAGACGGTACCGCTGGGTATTGCGGTGGCGCTGGAGTTCACCGGACCACTGGCGGTGGCGCTGTTCTCTTCTCGTCGCCCGGTAGATTTCGTCTGGGTTGTTCTGGCGGTTCTTGGTCTGTGGTTCCTGCTACCGCTGGGGCAAGACGTTTCCCATGTCGATTTAACCGGCTGTGCGCTGGCTCTGGGGGCCGGGGCTTGTTGGGCTATTTACATTTTAAGTGGGCAACGCGCAGGAGCGGAACATGGCCCTGCGACGGTGGCAATTGGTTCGTTGATTGCAGCGTTAATTTTCGTGCCAATTGGAGTGCTTCAGGCTGGTGAAGCACTCTGGCACTGGTCGGTTATTCCATTGGGTCTGGCGGTCGCTATTCTCTCGACCGCTCTGCCTTATTCGCTGGAAATGATTGCCCTCACCCGTTTGCCAACACGCACATTTGGTACGCTAATGAGCATGGAACCTGCGCTGGCTGCCGTTTCCGGGATGATTTTCCTCGGAGAAACACTGACACCCATACAGCTGCTGGCGCTCGGCGCTATCATCGCCGCTTCAATGGGTTCTACGCTGACAGTACGCAAAGAGAGCAAAATAAAAGAATTAGACATAAATTAAATTTACATTTCTGCATGGTTATGCATAACCATGCAGATTTTCTCGCTACTTTTCCTCTACACCGTCTTTATATATCGAATTATGCAAAAGCATATTTATTCCGAAAATTCCTGGCGAGCAAATAAATAAGAATTGTTCTTATTAATATATCTAACTCATTGAGTTTTTATTGGTTTTGTTTTTTCACGCTTGTTACCACTATTAGTGTGATAGGAACAGCCAGAATAGCGGAACACATAGCTGGTGCTATACTTAGTCTCGTTAATTACTGGGACATAACATCAAGAGGATATGAAATTATGAGTACCGCTAAATTAGTTAAATCAAAAGCGACCAATCTGCTTTATACCCGCAACGATGTCTCTGATAGCGAGAAAAAAGCAACAGTAGAGTTGCTGAATCGCCAGGTTATCCAGTTTATTGATCTTTCTTTGATTACCAAACAAGCGCACTGGAACATGCGCGGCGCTAACTTCATTGCCGTACATGAAATGCTGGATGGCTTCCGCACTGCACTGATCGATCATCTGGATACCATGGCAGAACGTGCAGTGCAGCTAGGCGGTGTAGCTCTGGGGACCACTCAAGTTATCAACAGCAAAACCCCGCTGAAAAGTTACCCGCTGGACATCCACAACGTTCAGGATCACCTGAAAGAACTGGCTGACCGTTACGCAATCGTCGCTAATGACGTACGCAAAGCGATTGGCGAAGCGAAAGATGACGACACCGCAGATATCCTGACCGCCGCGTCTCGCGACCTGGATAAATTCCTGTGGTTTATCGAGTCTAACATCGAATAAATCCATCGCTGATGGTGCAGAACTTTAGTACCCGATAAAAGCGGCTTCCTGACAGGAGGCCGTTTTGTTTTGCAGCCCACCTCAACGCACTTATTTAGTGCATCCATCTGCTATCTCCAGCTGATTAAGTAAATTTTTTGTATCCATATCATCACACAATCGTTACATAAAGATTGTTTTTTCATCAGGTTTTACGCTAAATAATCACTGTGTTGAGTGCACAATTTTAGCGCACCAGTTTGGTGCCCCAGAATGGTGCATCTTCAGGGTATTGCCCTATAAATCGTGCATCACGTTTTTACCGCATCTCGATAAATCAATGAGTTGCAAAACTGGCACGATTTTTTCATATATGTGAATGTCACGCAGGGGATCGTCCCGTGGATAGAAAAAAGGAAATGCTATGAAGTCTGTATTAAAAGTTTCACTGGCTGCACTGACCCTGGCTTTTGCGGTTTCTTCTCATGCCGCGGATAAAAAATTAGTTGTCGCGACGGATACCGCCTTCGTTCCGTTTGAATTTAAACAGGGCGATAAATACGTGGGCTTTGACGTTGATCTGTGGGCTGCCATCGCTAAAGAGCTGAAGCTGGATTACGAACTGAAGCCGATGGATTTCAGTGGGATCATTCCGGCACTGCAAACCAAAAACGTCGATCTGGCGCTGGCGGGCATCACCATTACCGACGAGCGTAAAAAAGCGATCGATTTCTCTGACGGCTACTACAAAAGCGGCCTGTTAGTGATGGTGAAAGCCAACAATAACGATGTGAAAAGCGTGAAAGATCTCGACGGGAAAGTGGTTGCTGTGAAGAGCGGCACTGGCTCCGTTGATTACGCGAAAGCAAACATCAAAACTAAAGATCTGCGTCAGTTCCCGAACATCGATAACGCCTATATGGAACTGGGCACCAACCGCGCAGACGCCGTTCTGCACGATACGCCAAACATTCTGTACTTCATCAAAACCGCCGGTAACGGTCAGTTCAAAGCGGTAGGTGACTCTCTGGAAGCACAGCAATACGGTATTGCGTTCCCGAAAGGTAGCGACGAGCTGCGTGACAAAGTCAACGGCGCGTTGAAAACCCTGCGCGAGAACGGAACTTACAACGAAATCTACAAAAAATGGTTCGGTACTGAACCGAAATAATAACGCTACGCCTGTAAGGCGCACTGGCAGTTCCCTCTCCCCTCTGGGGAGAGGATTAGGGTGAGGGGCGCAAACCCGCTCCGGGGCCATTAATTACCCTGAATTTGATTATTTACACCACGGTAACAGGAACAACATATGCAGTTTGACTGGAGTGCCATCTGGCCAGCCATTCCGCTTCTGATTGAAGGTGCCAAAATGACCCTGTGGATCTCGGTCCTCGGTCTGGCTGGCGGCCTGGTGATCGGATTGCTGGCAGGTTTTGCACGCACCTTCGGTGGTTGGATAGCCAACCACGTCGCGCTGGTCTTTATTGAAGTGATCCGCGGCACACCTATCGTCGTCCAGGTGATGTTTATCTATTTCGCCCTGCCGATGGCGTTTAACGACTTACGCATCGACCCGTTTACTGCGGCGGTGGTCACCATCATGATCAACTCTGGCGCGTACATTGCGGAAATCACGCGTGGTGCGGTGCTGTCTATTCACAAAGGTTTTCGTGAAGCAGGACTGGCGCTCGGTCTTTCACGTTGGGAAACCATTCGCTACGTCATTTTACCGCTGGCACTGCGTCGTATGCTGCCGCCGCTGGGTAACCAGTGGATCATCAGCATTAAAGACACCTCGCTGTTTATTGTTATCGGTGTGGCGGAACTGACCCGTCAGGGGCAAGAAATTATTGCCGGTAACTTCCGCGCCCTTGAGATCTGGAGCGCCGTGGCGGTGTTCTATCTGATTATTACCCTGGTGCTGAGCTTTATTCTGCGTCGTCTGGAAAGAAGGATGAAAATCCTGTGATTGAATTTAAAAACGTCTCCAAGCATTTTGGTCCAACCCAGGTGCTGCACAATATCGATTTGAACATTGCTCAGGGCGAAGTCGTGGTGATTATCGGGCCGTCCGGTTCCGGTAAATCGACCCTGCTGCGCTGCATCAACAAACTGGAAGAAATCACTTCCGGCGATCTGATTGTCGATGGCCTGAAGGTTAACGATCCGAAAGTTGACGAGCGCCTGATTCGCCAGGAAGCAGGTATGGTGTTCCAGCAGTTTTACCTCTTCCCGCATCTGACGGCGCTGGAAAACGTCATGTTTGGTCCGCTACGCGTGCGTGGCGCGAACAAAGAAGAGGCGGAAAAACTGGCGCGTGAGCTGCTGGCGAAAGTCGGTCTGGCAGAACGTGCACATCACTACCCTTCCGAACTTTCTGGTGGTCAACAGCAGCGTGTGGCGATCGCACGCGCGCTGGCGGTGAAGCCGAAAATGATGCTGTTTGATGAACCGACTTCCGCTCTTGACCCGGAACTGCGCCATGAAGTGCTGAAGGTTATGCAGGATCTGGCTGAAGAAGGGATGACGATGGTGATCGTGACACACGAAATCGGTTTTGCCGAGAAAGTAGCTTCGCGCCTGATCTTTATCGACAAAGGCCGGATTGCGGAAGATGGCGATCCGCAGGTGTTGATCAAGAACCCACCGAGCCAGCGCTTGCAGGAATTTTTGCAGCACGTCTCTTAACTTCTCAGCCTCCCTTTCCCCCGAAAGGGAGGCACACCAGATTCCTCTCATTTAAAATCGCCCCTCCTCCAGCATCTATACTTATCTTTTTGCTCTGTTTTCTCACTGGAGGAGTCATGCGGTGGATCCTGTTCATCCTCTTCTGCCTGCTGGGCGCACCTGCCCACGCGGTATCCATACCCGGCGTTACAACCACAACGACAACGGACTCAACGACTGAACCGGCCCCGGAACCGGATATCGAACAAAAAAAAGCGGCCTATGGCGCACTGGCGGATGTGCTGGATAATGACACCTCGCGTAAAGAGTTGATCGACCAGTTGCGCACCGTCGCCGCGACGCCCCCGGCAGAACCCGTACCGAAGATCGTGCCGCCGACGCTGGTTGAAGAGCAAACCGTGCTGCAAAAGGTCACCGAAGTCAGCCGCCATTATGGTGAAGCCCTTTCCGCCCGCTTCGGGCAACTTTATCGCAATATCACCGGCTCCCCGCATAAGCCGTTTAATCCACAAACCTTCAGCAATGCGTTGACCCATTTTTCAATGTTAGCGGTATTAGTGTTTGTTTTTTACTGGCTGATTCGCCTGTGCGCACTTCCGCTGTATCGCAAAATGGGCCAGTGGGCGCGGCAAAAAAATCGTGAGCGCAGTAACTGGTTGCAGCTTCCGGCGATGATTATCGGGGCGTTTATTATCGACCTGCTGTTACTGGCACTGACATTGTTTGTCGGCCAGGTATTAAGCGACAACCTGAATGCGGGCAGTCGCACCATCGCTTTCCAACAAAGTTTGTTTCTCAACGCCTTTGCCCTGATTGAATTTTTCAAAGCCGTACTACGCCTGATTTTTTGCCCAAACGTGGCTGAACTGCGCCCGTTCACGATTCATGACGAGACCGCCCGTTACTGGAGCCGTCGCCTGAGCTGGTTAAGCAGCCTGATTGGCTATGGCCTGATTGTGGCCGTGCCGATTATCTCTAATCAGGTGAATGTACAGATAGGTGCGCTGGCGAACGTCATCATTATGCTGTGCATGACGGTCTGGGCGCTGTACCTGATCTTTCGTAATAAAAAAGAGATTACCCAGCATTTGCTCAACTTCGCGGAGCATTCGCTGGCCTTTTTCAGCCTGTTTATCCGCGCCTTTGCGCTGGTGTGGCACTGGCTGGCAAGCGCCTATTTTATCGTGCTGTTTTTCTTTTCGTTGTTCGATCCGGGCAACAGCCTGAAATTTATGATGGGTGCAACGGTGCGCAGCCTGGCGATTATTGGTATCGCAGCATTTGTTTCCGGTATGTTTTCCCGCTGGCTGGCGAAAACCATCACCCTCTCGCCACATACTCAGCGTAACTATCCGGAGCTGCAAAAACGGTTGAATGGCTGGCTGTCGGCGGCGCTGAAAACGGCGCGTATTCTGACAGTCTGCGTGGCGGTAATGCTGCTGTTGAGCGCATGGGGATTGTTCGATTTCTGGAACTGGCTGCAAAACGGCGCGGGGCAGAAAACCGTAGATATCCTGATCCGTATCGCACTCATTCTTTTCTTCTCGGCGGTTGGCTGGACAGTGCTCGCCAGTTTGATCGAAAACCGGCTGGCTTCGGATATTCATGGCCGCCCGCTACCCAGCGCCCGTACGCGTACCCTGCTGACGCTGTTTCGTAACGCGCTGGCGGTGATTATCAGTACCATCACCATCATGATTGTGTTGTCGGAAATCGGCGTTAATATCGCGCCATTGCTGGCAGGTGCCGGGGCATTAGGTCTGGCTATCTCGTTTGGTTCGCAAACGCTGGTGAAAGATATTATCACCGGGGTATTTATTCAGTTTGAAAACGGCATGAACACTGGAGATTTGGTGACTATCGGGCCGTTGACCGGCACTGTGGAACGGATGTCGATTCGCTCCGTGGGCGTGCGTCAGGATACCGGGGCGTATCACATCATTCCGTGGTCTTCGATAACTACCTTTGCTAACTTCGTCCGCGGCATTGGTTCGGTGGTGGCAAATTACGATGTTGATCGCCATGAAGATGCTGATAAAGCCAATCAGGCACTGAAAGATGCGGTAGCGGAATTAATGGAAAACGAAGAAATTCGCGGGCTGATTATTGGTGAACCGAATTTTGCCGGGATTGTCGGCTTAAGCAATACCGCGTTTACACTGCGTGTTTCGTTCACCACGCTGCCACTCAAACAGTGGACGGTCCGCTTTGCCCTCGACAGCCAGGTGAAAAAACATTTCGACCTGGCGGGCGTTCGCGCGCCAGTGCAGACTTATCAGGTGCTGCCTGCTCCGGGCGCGACCCCGGCTGAACCGTTGCCGCCGGGGGAACCAACGCTTTAACGCTGGCGATTGACAAAACGGCGGCGCTGCTCGTCGTTCATAAAGGTCCAGGCTATAAAGCGGCTCTGCTTTTGCCCCTGGGCCATCTCTTTTTTGACCACTTTCACCGCGCCCACTTCCGTCAGAGCACGATACAACGGCGGTAAGTTTTCGCCACGAGATACCAGCGAGGTAAACCACATCACCTGCTTCGCGAAGCCTTTGCTCTCTTCAATCATCTTTTTAATAAAAGCGACTTCACCGCCTTCACACCACAACTCCTGTTGCTGACCACCAAAATTCAGTGCATCGTCTTTGTTTAGCCCCAGGTTACGGCGTTTACGTTCACTACCTGCCCGTGCCGCAGCGGCGGAATCGTGGAATGGCGGGTTACACAAGGTCGCGTCGTATTGCTCGTTTTTATGGATGATGCCGTTAAAAATCGCCCCACTCTCTTTTTGCCGACGCAGACGAATGGCGCGGTTAAGCCCCGGATTAGCACTGATGATCGCCTGCGCACTGCTTAACGCCTGGCTGCTGGTTTCACTACCAGTAAAACGCCAGCCATATTCATGTACGCCAATCAGCGGATAAATACAGTTCGCACCAACGCCGATATCCAGAATGCTGGCATTAGCTAGAATTGATCCTGTTGCTTCTGCCAGTAAATCGGCAAGGTGATGAATATAATCCGCCCGGCCCGGTACTGGTGGGCAGAGAAAACCGTCGGGGATATCCCAGTTCGCTACGGCGTAAAAATGGGCCAGCAACGCCTTATTGAGCGCCTTCACCGCCAGCGGATTGGCAAAGTCTACGCTTTGCTCCCCGGCGGGTGTAAGCGTGAGGAATTGCCTGAGTTCAGGATTGACCTGACAAAGCGTGGCGAGATCGTAGCGGCTGTGATGACGGTTGCGCGGATGCAACCCCGGTTTCTGGGCGGACATAGCATTCTCCTTTAAGCAGCGGCGTAAGATACCCGCATAACGCGACAGGGTAAATATCTGGCTGCGTTTATCATTTCTATAAACCTTCACATGGCTATGTTTTATGGCAATTCATCATAAAAATCAGCATTATGCATATCATTGATTTGTCTTGTTTTGTAAAAATATATCGTTCAAAAAACAAGCACATCTCTGTCAATTTTTTGCGTCATTTTCATCGCCCAGGCGACCTACACTTATCAGGCACTACCCGTTGTATTTATGAGGATGTCATTATGAAAAAGTGCCTCACACTACTGATTGCCACCGTCCTGAGCGGAATCTCTCTCACGGCTTATGCCGCGCAACCGATGAGTAACCTGGACAGCGGTCAGCTACGGCCCGCCGGTACCGTTTCGGCAACTGGCGCATCAAACCTAAGCGATCTGGAGGATAAACTGGCAGAAAAAGCGCGCGAACAAGGCGCGAAAGGTTATGTCATTAATTCCGCAGGCGGAAATGACCAGATGTTCGGTACTGCAATCATCTACAAATAACCCCACCAACGTAACTGCATTCGCCTCTGGATGCAGTTTTCGTCCGATTTGTAAGCAAAAAACATCAAATATGAACGCAATGTAAATAAATGTATTTCTTTTTCGCGCAATGGGTGATAGAAAATCGCGCCAAGTGATAATGCTTATCAAAATTATTATCACTTGCACGAACGCTATCACGAGATTAACAATGGCATCGCATCCGCAGAGATGCTTTCTCGTGGCAGTGAAAATTTCAACATATAAGAAAAAGTCACCTGCAAAATGGAAAACAATCGCAATTTCCCTGCCAGACAATTTCATTCGCTCACGTTCTTTGCCGGTCTTTGTATTGGCATCACGCCTGTGGCTCAGGCTCTCGCCGCCGAAGGGCAAATTAACGCGGATGACACGCTGGTTGTCGAAGCATCAACGCCTTCGCTTTATGCGCCACAACAATCTGCCGATCCGAAATTCTCGCGTCCGGTAGCGGATACTACCCGCACGATGACGGTGATTTCTGAACAAGTGATTAAAGATCAGGGTGCAACCAACCTTACCGACGCGCTCAAAAACGTCCCCGGCGTGGGTGCGTTTTTTGCGGGTGAGAACGGTAACTCCACCACTGGCGACGCCATTTATATGCGTGGTGCCGATACCTCTAACAGTATTTATATTGATGGCATTCGCGATATCGGCAGCGTCTCGCGCGACACCTTCAATACCGAGCAGGTCGAAGTGATTAAAGGGCCGTCCGGCACCGACTACGGGCGCAGCGCACCGACGGGCTCGATCAATATGATCAGCAAGCAGCCGCGCAATGATTCGGGCATTGACGCCTCCGCGAGTATTGGCAGCGCCTGGTTCCGCCGCGGCACGCTGGACGTCAATCAGGTCATTGGTGATACCACCGCGGTGCGCCTGAATGTAATGGGCGAAAAAACGCACGATGCCGGACGCGACAAAGTCAAAAATGAGCGTTACGGCGTCGCCCCTTCTGTCGCTTTTGGCCTTGGTACAGCGAATCGTTTGTATCTTAATTATCTGCATGTCACCCAGCACAACACGCCAGACGGTGGCATTCCGACTATCGGTTTACCGGGCTATTCTGCCCCATCTGCGGGAACAGCGGCCCTGAATCATTCCGGAAAAGTTGATACGCATAACTTTTACGGCACGGATTCCGATTACGACGATTCGACCACCGACACCGCTACCATGCGTTTTGAGCACGACATCAACGATAACACCACCATTCGCAATACTACCCGTTGGTCGCGCGTGAAGCAGGATTACCTGATGACGGCGATTATGGGTGGGGCGTCGAATATTACCCAGCCCACCAGCGATGTGAATAGCTGGACGTGGTCACGCACGGCGAATACCAAAGATGTGAGTAACAAAATTCTCACCAACCAGACCAACCTGACCTCGACGTTCTATACCGGCGCTATCGGTCATGATGTCAGTACCGGCGTGGAATTTACCCGTGAAACGCAGACTAACTATGGCGTTAATCCGGTGACGTTACCGGCGGTAAATATTTATCATCCTGACAGCAGCATTCATCCCGGCGGCCTGACGCGCAACGGCGCAAACGCCAATGGTCAGACGGATACCTTCGCAATTTACGCCTTCGATACGCTGCAAATCACCCGTGATTTTGAGCTGAACGGCGGGATCCGTCTGGATAATTATCATACTGAATATGACAGTGCCACCGCCTGCGGCGGCAGCGGACGCGGTGCCATCACCTGCCCAGCTGGTGTGGCAAAAGGTTCTCCGGTCACCACCGTCGACACCGCCAGGTCGGGCAATCTGGTGAACTGGAAAGCCGGGGCGCTGTATCACCTGACGGAAAACGGCAATGTCTATATTAACTATGCCGTTTCCCAGCAGCCTCCGGGCGGCAACAACTTCGCCCTTGCGCAGTCTGGCAGCGGTAACAGTGCCAACCGCACCGATTTTAAACCGCAAAAAGCCAACACCAGCGAGATTGGCACCAAATGGCAGGTTCTGGATAAACGCCTGTTGCTCACCGCCGCGCTGTTCCGTACTGATATCGAAAATGAAGTTGAGCAAAATGATGACGGAACTTACTCGCAATACGGTAAGAAACGCGTCGAAGGCTATGAGATATCCGGGGCCGGGAATATCACCCCCGCGTGGCAGGTGATTGGCGGCTATACCCAGCAAAAAGCAACCATCAAAAACGGCAAAGATGTTGCCCAAGATGGTTCCTCATCGCTGCCCTATACGCCGGAGCACGCCTTTACCTTATGGAGCCAATATCAGGCAACCGATGATATTTCCGTTGGTGCGGGCGCACGGTATATCGGCAGTATGCATAAAGGTTCTGACGGCGCGGTGGGAACGCCAGCGTTTACCGAAGGTTATTGGGTCGCCGACGCTAAACTGGGGTATCGGGTTAATCGCAATCTCGACTTCCAGCTAAACGTCTACAACCTGTTTGATACCGATTACGTCGCCTCAATCAACAAGAGCGGCTACCGTTATCACCCGGGCGAGCCAAGAACCTTCTTGCTCACGGCCAATATGCATTTCTGATTCAGATGTGGGGCGCAGGCCCCACTTTTTGGAGAACTTGTATGATGTACCACATTCCCGGCGTGCTATCGCCACAGGACGTCGCCCGGTTTCGCGAACAACTGGAACAAGCCGAATGGGTGGATGGACGCGTCACCACCGGCGCACAAGGTGCGCAAGTTAAGAACAATCAACAGGTAGACACCCGCAGCACGTTATACGCCGCCCTGCAAAATGAGGTGCTGAACGCGGTTAATCAACATGCTTTATTCTTTGCCGCGGCCTTGCCGCGTACCCTTTCCACGCCGCTGTTTAATCGCTATCAGAACAATGAAACCTATGGTTTCCATGTGGATGGCGCAGTACGCAGCCATCCACAAAACGGCTGGATGCGCACTGACCTTTCTGCCACGCTGTTTTTAAGCGATCCAGAAAGCTACGACGGCGGCGAACTGGTCGTTAATGACACCTTCGGGCAACATCGGGTAAAACTCCCGGCAGGCGATCTGGTGTTGTATCCCTCCAGCAGCCTGCATTGCGTGACACCCGTAACCCGCGGCGTGCGAGTGGCATCATTTATGTGGATCCAGTCGATGATCCGCGATGATAAAAAGCGCGCCATGCTGTTTGAACTGGACAACAATATTCAGTCGCTGAAAAGCCACTACGGCGAAAGTGAAGAGATCCTGTCGCTGCTCAATCTTTATCATAATCTGCTGCGGGAATGGTCGGAGATCTGACGCTTGAACTGCCCGAGTTCGTCCCTATATTAGCTACACTTAACTGTACAAGCATTGATATGGGGAGGACGATATGGCATCCGGTTGGGCTAACGATGACGCCGTCAACGAACAGATCAACAGTACAATTGAAGATGCGATTGCTCGTGCCCGGGGTGAAATTCCGCGTGGCGAGAGCCTGTATGAATGTGAAGAGTGCGGCGCCCCCATCCCGCAGGCCCGTCGGGAAGCCATTCCTGGCGTGCGCTTATGCATTCATTGTCAGCAGGATAAAGATTTACAAAAATCAGCTTATACAGGATATAATCGCAGAGGTTCGAAAGACAGCCAGTTACGTTAACTACAACTGGCGGGATGTATAGCGAGTATAATTTGTGTTTTGCGTGGCATTCCGTGCCTTTAACGCTGTCGTGACTGCCACGCTGCATAAAACAAGTCCATAAGTTCAACAAATAAATGGATTATCAGTATGTTAGATATCAATCAATTTATTTGAACAAGGCGGTCAATTCTCTTCGATTTTATCTCTCGTAAAAAAACGTGATACTCATCACATCGACGAAACAACGTCACTTATACAAAAATCACCTGCGAGAGATTAATTATGAAAACTATCAATACTGTTGTTGCTGCTATGGCTCTTTCAACTCTGTCATTTGGCGTGTTCGCGGCGGAACCGGTAACGACATCCCAGGCACAGAACATGAATAAAATCGGCGTGGTTTCTGCCGATGGCGCATCCACCCTCGATGCCCTGGAAGCGAAACTGGCTGAGAAAGCCGCGGCGGCCGGTGCCAGTGGATACAGCATCACTTCTGCCACCAACAACAATAAATTAAGCGGTACTGCGGTAATTTATAAGTAATTCGTATGCTAGATCAGGCGTTTACGCTACATTCAGCACAAGTATTTCCCTGTCTGTTTGCCGACAGACGCATATGCTCTAACCCTCATTGATCCTATGTTACCCTTGTTTGCCCGTCCGCCACTGGACGGGCTTTTTTTTAGCTGGCTAACTGCTGACAGAAAGCCTGCAACGTCTCTTCCGGCATACCAATCTGCCGCGCTGCATCACAAATGGCCTGCCAGCTTCCCGCATCCAGTGGAATCCCCTGCTCCTGCCGTTCGCGACGCGTGTTCACTTCCCACTCGCCCGGTAGCAAAATCGGCTTATCGTCATCATGCGGCGAGGCTTTCACCCACTCGGCAAAGGCTTCGGTCTGTGCACTACAATCCGGCGCGCCGAACAGTTCCGGGTTGATGATGATAGTGGTCATGCAGTTAAGAATGGCATCGGGACTGGTTTGTAACGTTTCCTGATGCGTCGTTTTACCGCCAGAAAGCGCCCCGCCAAGAATTTCACACATCGCTGCAAGGGCGTAGCCTTTATGTTCGGCAAAGGTCAACAGCGAACCCAACGGCGACTCCTGCATTACCGCCGGATTTGTCGTCGGCACGCCGTTAACGTCAATCAGGCAACCTGGCGGCACGGGGACGCCTTTATGCCAGGCGACGCGGGTTTTGCCAAATGCAATGGCGCTGGTGGCGTAATCGAGCAACAGCGGAAAATTATCTTTACGAGGGAAAATCACACAGAACGGATTGGTGCCAAAGCGGCTGTCGCGACCGTGGAACGGCGCGACCATTGGAATACCGACCACGCTAACAAAGTGGATAGAGACAAACCCCGCCGCTGCACACTGCTCCGCCCAGTAACCGATACGGCCGATATGATGCGAGTTATGGAGCGCCACGGCGGCAATGCCGTGCTGATGCGCTTTCTCAATCCCCAGCGCCATCGCTTCGTGTGCCGCGACCTGACCAAATGCGCGATCGCCATCGAGCGTGACCGCCGCCCCCGCCTCTTTAACGACTTTGGCATGATGGTTAATTTGCAGATGCCCCTGACTCCAGGAGCGCACATAGCTTGGGATCATGCCAATACCATGTGAATCATGCCCTGCCAGGTTTGCCGCGATTAAATGATCGGCAACTAATTTCGCTTCTTGTTCCTCGCTACCCATCTGACGAAATACAGCCTGAATAAAACTGTGCAACGTCTGAGCATCAAAGCGATGACCACTTTCCATGGTTAACTCCTGTTTATGTTATGTGTTTGTTGTTTTTTTATGCTGCACGCCGGGCGCGGGAAGGTCAATAAAGATGCAGGAATTTCATATTGCGGTGGGGTAAAAGCCGGATGACATGGCTCATCCGGCTGAGAAAAGAATTAGAATGCCTGATTAACGCGCGCCAGGCCGTCGCTGATAGTTGCCGCTTCACCCGTAGCCACCAGGCAGCAAGCCATCTGGATTTTCAGCGATTCGGGAATCGGTTCGCTGCCAGCCAGGCAACGCTCAATCCACTGCGCCGTGGTTTCCGGATCTTTTGCTTGTGGCAGTAACTCGCTACCAGCAGTGTCCTGTTTTTCATACAGCACCCGCATCCCTTCACGGTCAATGAGATTGATCTGCGGGCAGCGCTGCGGATTAGCATACACTTCACCTTCAGTACCATGCATTAGTAGCGCCCGCCCGCCGATATCGCTAAAGAACTTCGCGACGCGTCCAATGTATTCCGGATGCGAAACGCTGGAAAGACGCAGTGCCTCACCTTCGGCAAATGGCGTCGCCAGTTTCGCCAGGGTATGTGCACTGTTACGCACGCCCATCCGCCAGCGCATCGCCAGTTGTTTTTCCAGCGGCGGGCAAAACGCGCCGACAGGCATAAACACCGGTTGATGTTCGTCGAGCTTCGCCTGCGCCTGCCCGCCGTGCAACGTTGGCGTAATACCCATCAGTTCGAAAATGGTTTCTGTCAGCACGCGGGTTGGATCTTCGCTAACCCCGTGAACCACCACAGGAAAACCGAGTTTGTGCAGGAGAATCGCCAACAACGGCGTCAGGTTGGCCTGTTTACGCGCGCCGTTGTAACTGGGGATGACAATCGGCATCGGCTTGTCTGCAGGCGGCGTCAGCTTGATGGTGTGATTTTGCATGGCTTCGTAAAAGCCGAGCATCTCTGCTTCCCCTTCCCCTTTGATACGCAGCGCAATCAATACGCCGCCCAACTCAAGGTCAGGGACTTCACCATTGAGCATATGGGCATACAGACCGCGCGCAGTATCCCGGTCTAAATCGCGCGCGTGGTTTTTCCCGCGCCCGATCTCTTTAATGATTTTGCGATAGTCCATTTACGACTCCTTACCTGACTCACATCATTAACGCCGCCGACGGCGTGGGGATTTCGTTTTTTCTTTCTTTTTAACTATACCTTCAGGGACTTCCGGTTGCTCTATCGGAAATACCGGTAATGCATCCAGTAGCCGCTTGCCGTAGTTTTTGGTGAGCAAGCGTTTATCGTAAATCACCACTTCGCCCCAGCAACCGTGGCTTCGAATCAGTCGCCCAACCTGCTGAATCAGGTTAAACGAGGCGCTCGGCAGGCTTTGCACCTCAAACGGATAGCGGTTGAGGCTTTTCAGCCATTCCCCTTCGGTGATCACCACGGGGCTGTCGATGGGCGGAAAAGCGATTTTGTGGATATGCACCTGGCTGAGCAGATCGCCTTTCAGATCAAGCCCTTCGGCAAATGACTGTAAGCCCACCAGCACGCTGCGCTCACCGTTGGCGACGCGTTTGCGGTGCAGTTCAACTAAACGGTAACGCGGCTGATCGCCCTGCACCAGCAACATCAGACGTAAATCCGTCACATAGTCGAGAAAGCGCTGCATCGCCCGTCCGCTGGCAAACAGTACCAACATACCGAGATGTTTTTTGCTCTCCACCTGCTTACGGAAAAAGGCCGCCATTTCGGCAATATGCTGCTCTTCGTTGTCGAGGGAAGGCTCAACGCGCATCCGGGGAATAACAATTTTGCCCTGTTCGCAGTGGTTAAAGGGGGAATCCAGCGCCACAAAACGGTCGCCCGCTTTCTCTTTCAGCCCACTCATCTCCTGCAAACGCGAAAAACTGTTCAGCGAACGCAAGGTTGCGGAGGTAACAATAATGTGCGGAATACTGCGCCACAGCAGCCTTTCCAGTTGGTCGCTAACACGAATACCCACACAGTGAAACCAGAGATGCAGCTGCCCTTCGCGCTCTTCCCGCGTCGCCCATTTGGTCACCGGCGCACCGGAAGATTGCGCCAGAGACGCCAGCCGCCAGAGTTTGCTTTGCGCCTCGAACATCCCCAACGCGCGGTTCATCTGCAAAATCAACCGATGCAGGCGTACAATGTCATGGCTGCCGGTTTTCTCACTTAAATCGTTAAGAAATAACTCCGCCAGGCCACGCAGCATCTCGGTGAGTTTTGCCAGCCGCTGGCAGATCTCCAGTACTTCATCAGGCAGTTCGCCCATCGCAAAACGGTGCTCTGCCTCCTGCCCGGCAGGCATGTAGAGGTTGAGAATGTTGTTTAACGAGGCGATAAGCTCATACAACTCTTCACAATGGGCATTCAAACGTTCAGGGATCGCCAGCGGCGGGATGGTCTTCGGGCGAAACTGCTCCATGCAGGTAGCGACCAGTTTCGTGAACAAGTCCAGCTGTAGCCGATACCACGGTGCGGTGATTTCTGCACTCATCTCCAGCGCATCCCGCGCCACATCCGGCAGGTGATGACCTTCGTCCAGCACCAGCAGTAAATTTTTCGGGTCAGGCAATACGGCTTCGCTTTCCATCGCCGCCATCACCAGCGCATGGTTTGCCACCACCACTTCCGCTTCCTGAATCTCCCGACGAGCGACAAAAAACGGGCATTCGCGATAGTAATAACAGTTGCGGTTAAGGCAACTGGCCTTGTCGGTGCTCAAACGACGCCAGAGATCGTCATCTATAGCGATATCAGTATGATCACGCAGACCATCCCATTTATAAGTGTCGAGATCGCCCTTCAGCTTCGCACAACGTTTTTGTTCTTCCTGATTGTTCGGCGTCAGTTCGTCGTCAAGAAACGCCAGCAAATCCTGTTGCGTGGGTTCAGTGCTGGCGAGCGCCGTCAGATTACGCGGACAAACGTAGCGCCCACGCCCAAAAGCGGCAGTGAATTTAAGATCGGGAATGATCTTTTTCAGCAGCGGTAAATCTTTACTGTAGATCTGATCCTGCAATGCCACGTTGGCGGTACTCACCACCAGCGTTTTTTGCTCTTCGCGGGCAATGGCGATGCCAGGGATCAAATAGGAGAGCGTTTTCCCAACGCCAGTGGGGGCTTCAATCGCCAGATGCCGCCCTTCTTCTCCGGCCAGCGTTTTGGCGACGTCCGCAATCATCTGCCGCTGCGGCGCACGGGGAATAAAGTCGGGGATCTGTTCCTGAAGCGCCTTATACCAGGCGGCAATTTGCGCTTTAAGCGCGGCGGTTAATGCCATGAGAAAACCTGAAATACTGTATAAACAGCCAATATTGTGGCATTTTTCGGTTTTCAGGGGTAATGGTTTTTCTGTTTCTGGAAAGCGGCTCGCAATAACGTTTTCTGGCTGTGGGGTTTTCTCGCAACAGAAGAAACATCATTGCGTAGTAAAAGACAATGCACGCAGGCTTATTGCGCTGGTGGCCATTGCAGGGCGGTATGTAAAACACGCAGTACCGAGAGCGTATCGCCCTCCACTTGGTAGATCAGCACATAATGCGGCCTGACAACGGCTTCATGTGTACCAGCGACTCGTCCGGCCCGGTACATCTCCGGGCGTTCACAGGCCTGTTCCGCAATGGCTTCAAATTGATTATCAAGGGCTATTGCCGCTAGCGGATTATCTTTACTGATGTATTCCATGATTTGCTCCCTGTCAGACAGGGACATTGGCTTCCATTCCAGACGCATTAATCCCCCTTCAGCAAGGCTTTTTTACGGGCAGCAAATAGACTTTTGGCCTCTTCATGAGAGAGCGCCGGGCGTGGATCGTCAATGGCGGCCTGTACCTGTTCACGAAACCAGGCGTCATACGCGGCAGCTTCATGAGCTCGTTTTAATGCCTCTGCCCTGTCTGGTCGGGTCGTTTTCTTCTGACCGTCCGGGTCGTAATGAGAGGCGTCGACTTCAAACCGGGCAATACCAACATCTTTCAGGTAGTTGACAACCGTTTCCAGCCGTTTAAACAAGCGAATTTGCCGACTGCGTTGTGCTGCAAGAGGCCGTTCAGTGTGGCCGTATTTCACGGTCAACGACCAGCCTCCCTGGGTGCCAATAACGTGTGCTGCATCCACTACGCCAGATTCAACCAGTTTATGTAAGGTTGAGTGATCGATCGTTTCTGGTGCCATAATGCGCTAACCTCTTTGTATACGGCATGCAATTTATAATTAAAGATAGCGCAATTAATAATAAATTGCAGCACCTTAATCGTAAATTGCCCAGGATAAAATTGCGGTAGAAAGAGATTTGTTGCGAATATGCCGGGCATCGCCCGGCATAAAAGATTACTGCGCAGCGGCAGGTTTACGCGGACGGCGACGGCGTTGTTGTTCGCCTGCCGGTTTGGCATCACCAAGACGACGAGATGTTTTTTCTGCGGGCTTCGCGCTAGCTGATTTCGCACCACCTTCTCCACGGCGTGGTTGCTGTTGACCGCGACCACCACCTTGCCCACGACCGCCGCCGCCACGTTGCTGGCGACCGTTCTGGATCGGTTCGGCTTTGATTGACGGGTCCGGCTCATAACCCGGAATCGCAATGCGCGGGATCTCTTTTTTCAGCAGTTTTTCGATATCACGCAGCAGTTTGTGTTCATCAACACACACCAGCGACAACGCTTCACCGGTAGCAGCCGCACGACCGGTACGCCCGATACGGTGGACATAATCTTCCGGTACGTTTGGCAGTTCATAGTTGACCACGTGCGGCAGCTCTTCAATATCCAGGCCGCGCGCAGCGATGTCAGTTGCCACCAGTACACGAATATCGCCCGATTTAAAATCAGCCAGCGCACGGGTACGCGCACCTTGCGATTTATTGCCGTGGATCGCCGCACTGCGGATGCCATCTTTATTAAGCTGTTCAGCCAGATGGTTAGCGCCATGTTTGGTACGGGTAAACACCAGCACCTGCTGCCAGTTCCCTTTCCCAATCATATGCGACAGCAATTCGCGTTTGCGTTTCTTATCGACAAAGTGAACGTGCTGGGTCACCTGATCAGACGCAGTATTGCGGCGTGCCACTTCGATTTCCAGCGGGTTGTGCAACAGTTTTTCCGCCAGGGCTTTAATATCGTCAGAGAAGGTCGCGGAGAACAACAGGTTCTGGCGCTTCGCTGGCAGTTTTGTTAACACGCGACGGATATCGTGGATAAAGCCCATGTCGAGCATGCGGTCAGCTTCATCAAGGACGAGGATTTCAACCTGATCCAGCTTCACTGCATTTTGATGTTCCAGGTCCAGCAGACGTCCCGGCGTTGCCACCAGCACATCAACGCCGCCGCGCAACTTCATCATTTGTGGGTTAATGCTGACACCGCCAAACACCACCAGCGAACGAATGTTCAGGTATTTGCTGTAATCACGGACGTTTTCGCCAATCTGCGCCGCCAGTTCACGGGTCGGGGTAAGAATGAGCGCACGTACCGGACGACGCCCTTTGGCGTGCGGCTGGCGAGTGATCAGGTGTTGCAACAGCGGCAGCGTAAAGCCCGCTGTTTTGCCGGTGCCGGTCTGGGCGCTGGCCATCAGGTCGCGGCCTTCCAACACCGCAGGGATCGCCTGCTGCTGAATAGGGGTGGGTTCACGGTAACCCTGCTCGGCAACGGCGCGCAGGATATCAGGGCTTAAACCCAAAGAATCGAAAGACATAACTACTCCGAACCGCCCCGACCGTTACCGGTGTAGTTTTCAGGGAGATACTGAAAAGGAAAATGACAAAAACCACAATGTCATGAGGGAGCGGAGTGTAGCAGTTTTTGTGACGCAGCGCATAAATTATCCCTGCGACTGGCGTAGCTAAAATTCTTAGCCATACTGGACAACTCCCCTATGGAGTCATAATCTTAATCAATCATTTGATTAAGAATGGACTGTGCGATGAATAATCCTGCCATGACAATCAAGGGTGAACAGGCGAAAAAACAGCTGATTGCTGCGGCACTGGCACAGTTTGGTGAATATGGAATGAACGCCACCACCCGCGAGATAGCCGCCCAGGCCGGGCAGAATATCGCTGCCATCACCTACTACTTCGGTTCGAAAGAAGATTTGTACCTCGCCTGCGCCCAATGGATTGCCGATTTCATTGGCGAGCAGTTCCGTCCGCACGCTGAAGAAGCCGAACGTTTGTTCGCACAACCACAGCCGGATCGGGCTGCCATCCGCGAACTGATCCTTCGCGCCTGCAGGAACATGATTAAGCTGCTCACCCAGGATGACACCGTCAACCTCAGCAAATTTATCTCCCGTGAGCAGCTCTCTCCCACGGCAGCCTACCACCTGGTGCACGAACAGGTGATTAGTCCGCTACACAGCCACCTGACACGCCTGATTGCCGCCTGGACCGGCTGCGACGCTAGCGATACCCGCATGATCCTTCATACCCATGCGTTGATTGGTGAGATTCTGGCGTTTCGTCTTGGCAAAGAAACTATTCTGTTACGTACCGGCTGGACCGCGTTCGATGAAGAAAAGACCGAACTGATCAACCAGACGGTGACCTGTCATATTGACCTGATTTTGCAAGGATTATCGCAAAGGAGTTTGTAGTGATGAAAAAACCTGTCGTGATCGGACTGGCGGTAGTAGTACTTGCCGCCGTGGTTGCCGGAGGCTACTGGTGGTATCAAAGCCGCCAGGATAACGGCCTGACGCTGTATGGCAACGTGGATATTCGTACGGTGAATCTTAGTTTCCGTGTTGGGGGGCGCGTTGAGTCGCTGGCGGTGGACGAAGGTGATGCGATCAAAGCGGGCCAGGTGCTGGGCGAACTGGATCACAAGCCGTATGAGATTGCCCTGATGCAGGCGAAAGCGGGCGTTTCGGTGGCTCAGGCGCAGTATGACCTGATGCTTGCCGGGTATCGAGATGAAGAAATCGCTCAGGCCGCCGCAGCGGTGAAACAGGCGCAAGCTGCCTATGACTATGCGCAGAACTTCTATAACCGCCAGCAAGGACTGTGGAAAAGCCGCACCATTTCGGCAAATGACCTGGAAAATGCCCGCTCCTCGCGCGACCAGGCGCAGGCCACGCTGAAATCAGCACAGGATAAATTGCGTCAGTACCGTTCCGGTAACCGTGAACAGGACATCGCCCAGGCGAAAGCCAGCCTCGAACAGGCGCAGGCGCAACTGGCGCAGGCGGAGTTGAATTTACAGGACTCAACGTTGATAGCCCCGTCTGATGGCACGCTGTTAACGCGCGCGGTGGAGCCAGGCACGGTCCTCAATGAAGGTGGCACGGTGTTTACCGTTTCACTAACGCGTCCGGTGTGGGTGCGCGCTTATGTTGATGAACGTAATCTTGACCAGGCCCAGCCGGGGCGCAAAGTGCTGCTTTATACCGATGGTCGCCCGGACAAGCCGTATCACGGGCAGATTGGTTTCGTTTCGCCGACTGCTGAATTTACCCCGAAAACCGTCGAAACGCCGGATCTGCGTACCGACCTCGTCTATCGCCTGCGTATTGTGGTGACCGACGCCGATGATGCGTTACGCCAGGGAATGCCAGTGACGGTACAATTCGGTGACGAGGCAGGACATGAATGATGCCGTTATCACGCTGAACGGCCTGGAAAAACGCTTTCCGGGCATGGACAAGCCCGCCGTCGCGCCGCTCGATTGTACCATTCACGCCGGTTATGTGACGGGGTTGGTGGGGCCGGACGGTGCAGGTAAAACCACGCTGATGCGGATGTTGGCGGGATTACTGAAACCCGACAGCGGCAGTGCCACGGTGATTGGCTTTGATCCGATCAAAAACGACGGCGCGCTGCACGCCGTGCTCGGCTATATGCCGCAGAAATTTGGTCTGTATGAAGATCTCACGGTGATGGAGAACCTCAATCTGTACGCGGATTTGCGCAGCGTCACCGGCGAGGCACGGAAGCAAACTTTTGCTCGCCTGCTGGAGTTTACGTCTCTTGGGCCGTTTACCGGACGCCTGGCGGGCAAGCTCTCCGGTGGGATGAAACAAAAACTCGGTCTGGCCTGTACCCTGGTGGGCGAACCGAAAGTGTTGCTGCTCGATGAACCCGGCGTCGGCGTTGACCCTATCTCACGGCGCGAACTATGGCAGATGGTGCATGAGCTGGCAGGCGAAGGGATGTTAATCCTCTGGAGTACCTCGTATCTCGACGAAGCCGAGCAGTGCCGTGACGTATTGCTGATGAACGAAGGCGAGCTGCTGTATCAGGGAGAACCGACGGCCCTGACTCAAACCATGGCCGGACGCAGCTTTCTGATGACCAGCCCGCACGAGGGCAACCGCAAACTGTTGCAACGGGCATTGAAACTGCCGCAGGTCAGCGACGGCATGATTCAGGGGAAATCGGTACGTCTGATCCTCAAAAAAGAGGCTACACCAGACGATATTCGCCATGCCGACGGGATGCCGGAAATCAACATTAACGAAACTACGCCACGTTTTGAAGATGCGTTTATTGATTTGCTGGGCGGTGCCGGAACCTCGGAATCGCCGCTGGGCGCAATATTGCATACGGTGGAAGGTACACCTGGCGAGACGGTGATCGAAGCGAAAGAACTGACCAAGAAATTTGGTGATTTTGCCGCCACCGATCACGTCAACTTTGCCGTTAAACGCGGGGAGATTTTTGGTTTGCTGGGGCCAAACGGCGCGGGCAAATCGACCACCTTTAAGATGATGTGCGGTTTGCTGGTGCCGACTTCCGGCCAGGCGCTGGTGCTGGGGATGGATCTGAAAGAGAGTTCCGGTAAAGCGCGCCAGCATCTCGGCTATATGGCGCAAAAATTTTCGCTCTACGGCAACCTGACGGTCGAACAGAATTTACGCTTTTTCTCTGGTGTGTATGGCTTACGCGGTCGGGCGCAGAACGAAAAAATCTCCCGTATGAGCGAGGCGTTCGGCCTGAAAAGTATCGCCTCCCACGCGACCGATGAACTGCCATTAGGTTTTAAACAGCGGCTGGCGCTGGCCTGTTCGCTGATGCATGAACCGGACATTCTGTTTCTCGACGAACCGACGTCCGGCGTTGATCCCCTCACCCGCCGTGAATTTTGGCTACATATCAACAGTATGGTAGAGAAAGGCGTCACGGTGATGGTCACCACCCACTTTATGGATGAAGCGGAATATTGCGACCGCATCGGCCTGGTGTACCGCGGGAAATTAATCGCCAGCGGCACGCCGGACGATTTGAAAGCGCAGTCGGCCAACGATGAGCAACCCGATCCCACGATGGAGCAAGCCTTTATTCAGTTGATCCACGACTGGGATAAGGAGCATGGCAATGAGTAATCCGATCCTGTCCTGGCGTCGCGTGCGGGCACTGTGCGTCAAAGAGACGCGGCAGATCGTTCGCGATCCGAGTAGCTGGCTGATTGCGGTAGTGATCCCACTGCTACTGCTGTTTATTTTTGGATACGGCATTAACCTCGACTCCAGCAAGCTGCGGGTCGGGATATTGCTGGAACAGCGTAGCGAAGCGGCGCTGGATTTCACCCACACCATGACCGGTTCGCCCTACATCGACGCCACCATCAGCGATAACCGTCAGGAACTGATCGCCAAAATGCAGGCGGGGAAAATTCGCGGTCTGGTGGTTATTCCCGTGGATTTCGCCGAACAGATGGAGCGCGCCAGCGCCACCGCACCGATTCAGGTGATCACCGACGGCAGTGAGCCGAATACCGCTAACTTTGTGCAGGGGTATGTCGAAGGGATCTGGCAGATCTGGCAAATGCAGCGAGCGGAGGATAACGGGCAGACTTTTGAACCGCTTATTGATGTACAAACCCGCTACTGGTTTAACCCGGCGGCGATTAGCCAGCACTTTATTATCCCCGGTGCGGTGACCATTATCATGACGGTCATCGGCGCGATTCTCACCTCGCTGGTGGTGGCGCGAGAATGGGAACGCGGCACCATGGAGGCTCTGCTCTCTACGGAGATTACCCGCACGGAACTGCTACTGTGTAAGCTGATCCCTTATTATTTTCTCGGGATGCTGGCGATGCTGCTGTGTATGCTGGTGTCAGTGTTTATTCTCGGCGTGCCGTATCGTGGGTCACTGCTGATTCTGTTTTTTATCTCCAGCCTGTTTTTACTCAGTACCCTGGGGATGGGGCTGCTGATTTCCACGATTACCCGCAACCAGTTCAATGCCGCTCAGGTCGCTCTGAACGCGGCTTTTCTGCCGTCGATTATGCTTTCCGGCTTTATATTTCAGATAGACAGTATGCCCGCGGTGATCCGCGCGGTGACGTACATTATTCCCGCACGTTATTTCGTCAGCACCCTGCAAAGCCTGTTCCTCGCCGGGAATATTCCGGTGGTACTGGTGGTGAACGTGCTGTTTTTGATCGCTTCGGCGGTGATGTTTATCGGCCTGACGTGGCTGAAAACCAAACGTCGGCTGGATTAGGGAGAAGAGCATGTTTCATCGCTTATGGACGTTAATCCGCAAAGAGTTGCAGTCGCTGCTGCGCGAACCGCAAACCCGCGCAATTCTGATTTTACCCGTGCTGATTCAGGTGATCCTGTTCCCGTTCGCCGCCACGCTGGAAGTGACCAACGCCACCATCGCCATCTACGATGAAGATAACGGCGAGCATTCGGTGGAACTTACTCAACGTTTTGCCCGCGCCAGCGCCTTTACCCATGTGCTGCTGCTGAAAAGCCCGCAGGAGATCCGCCCGACCATCGACACACAAAAGGCGTTACTCCTGGTGCGTTTCCCGGCTGACTTCTCGCGCAAACTGGATACCTTCCAGACCGCGCCGTTACAGTTGATCCTAGACGGGCGTAACTCCAACAGTGCGCAAATTGCCGCCAACTACCTGCAACAGATCGTCAAAAATTATCAGCAGGAGCTGCTGGAAGGAAAACCGAAACCCAACAACAGCGAGCTGGTGGTACGCAACTGGTATAACCCGAATCTCGACTACAAATGGTTTGTGGTGCCGTCGCTGATCGCCATGATCACCACTATCGGCGTAATGATCGTCACGTCACTTTCCGTCGCCCGCGAACGTGAACAAGGTACGCTCGATCAGTTACTGGTTTCGCCGCTCACCACCTGGCAGATATTTATCGGCAAAGCCGTACCTGCGTTAATTGTCGCCACGTTTCAGGCCACCATTGTGCTGGCGATTGGTATCTGGGCGTATCAAATCCCCTTCGCCGGATCGCTGGCGCTGTTCTACTTTACGATGGTGATTTACGGTTTATCGCTGGTGGGATTCGGTCTGTTGATTTCATCACTCTGTTCAACACAACAACAGGCGTTTATCGGCGTGTTTGTCTTTATGATGCCCGCCATTCTTCTTTCCGGTTACGTTTCGCCGGTGGAAAACATGCCAGTATGGCTGCAAAACCTGACGTGGATTAACCCTATTCGCCACTTTACGGACATTACCAAGCAGATTTATTTGAAGGATGCGAGTCTGGATATTGTGTGGAATAGTTTGTGGCCGCTACTGGTGATAACGGCCACGACAGGGTCAGCGGCGTACGCGATGTTTAGACGCAAGGTGATGTAATTTTTTATCTTTCGCCAGCAAAGACACTACCGCCGGGCCAGCAAGGATTGCCAGCCCTGCAATTGCCAGCAAAAAGTTGTTTTCCAGTACACGGGACAACAGCCACAGCACAATCAGCGCTGCGCCAAAATACCAGGTCGTGGTCAGCTCTTCCAGCACGTCTGCCACCTCACGCCAGCGTTGCTCGGGGTGGCGCTGAAACACCAGCATCATCACTACCGTGACACAATACAGTGCGCATAATCCCACGCCGACGTGAACCAGAGTCTTACTCATCCAGCCCACCACCAGCAGCGCCACTACCAGTAAATGCAACATAATCTGCCAGCAACTTAGGCCAGTTGCGACACGAACACGTTGTTGCCACTTCATGGCTTCTCTCCTGAAGAATTTATCTCTACTTATTCAGAGTACCGAACTTTACGGAAAATTCCGTAAGACCGCACCTTTTTGTGACGCCGACTACACTATTTCAATGAGATAAGAGGCAAAGACAGGAAAATTATGCCCGATCAAACACAACAATTTTCGTTCAAGGTGCTCACCATCAATATTCACAAAGGCTTTACCGCGTTTAACCGACGCTTCATTTTGCCGGAACTTCGCGACGCCGTGCGTACCGTCAGTGCCGATATTGTTTGCCTGCAGGAAGTGATGGGCGCGCACGAAGTTCATCCGCTGCATGTGGAAAACTGGCCCGATACCTCGCACTACGAGTTTCTCGCCGACACCATGTGGAGCGATTTCGCCTACGGTCGCAATGCCGTATACCCGGAAGGACATCACGGTAATGCGGTTCTTTCACGTTATCCCATTGAACATTATGAGAATCGTGATGTTTCGGTCGATGGTGCGGAAAAGCGCGGCGTGCTCTACTGCCGCATTGTGCCGCCGATGACCGGGAAAGCGATTCATGTGATGTGCGTACATCTGGGCCTGCGTGAGGCGCACCGTCAGGCGCAGCTTGCGATGCTCGCCGAATGGGTGAATGAGCTGCCGGACGGCGAACCGGTATTGGTGGCGGGTGATTTCAACGACTGGCGGCAAAAAGCTAATCATCCGTTAAAAGTGCAGGCCGGGCTGGATGAGATATTTACCCGCGCCCACGGACGCCCGGCGCGCACGTTTCCGGTGCAATTTCCTCTACTACGACTGGACAGGATCTACGTCAAAAATGCCAGCGCCAGCGCGCCAACCGCGTTGCCGCTGCGGACATGGCGACACCTTTCTGATCATGCCCCTTTAAGTGCGGAGATTCATTTATGAAATGTAGCTGGCGCGAAGGCAATAAGATCCAGTTGCTGGAAAACGGCGAGCAATATTATCCCGCGGTGTTTAAGGCGATTGGCGAGGCGCAAGAACGCATCATTCTTGAAACGTTTATCTGGTTTGAGGATGACGTCGGCAAACAGCTGCATGCGGCGCTACTGGCAGCAGCGCAACGCGGGGTGAAAGCGGAAGTCTTGCTGGATGGCTACGGTTCGCCGGATCTCAGCGATGAGTTTGTCAATGAACTGACGGCAGCTGGCGTGGTATTTCGCTACTACGATCCCCGCCCGCGCCTTTTTGGTATGCGCACCAATGTGTTTCGCCGGATGCATCGCAAAATTGTGGTGATCGACGCGCTTATCGCCTTTATTGGCGGGCTGAATTACTCCGCCGAGCATATGTCCAGCTACGGTCCAGAGGCCAAACAGGATTACGCGGTACGCCTTGAAGGGCCGATTGTTGAAGATATCCTCCAGTTTGAACAGGAAAATCTGCCAGGACAGAGCGCGGCCCGACGCTGGTGGCGACGTCATCACAAAGCGGAAGAAAATCGCCAGCCGGGAGAAGCGCAGGTATTGCTGGTCTGGCGCGATAACGAAGAACATCGCGATGATATCGAACGTCACTATCTGAAAATGCTCACTCAGGCGCGGCGAGAAGTGATTATCGCCAACGCCTACTTCTTCCCCGGCTATCGATTTTTACACGCCTTGCGTAAAGCGGCACGGCGCGGGGTGCGGATCAAACTGATCATTCAGGGCGAACCGGATATGCCGATTGTCAGAGTCGGTGCGCGTTTGCTGTATAACTATCTGGTTAAAGGCGGCGTTCAGGTGTTTGAGTACCGCCGCCGTCCGCTACATGGCAAAGTGGCATTGATGGACGATCACTGGGCGACGGTAGGATCCAGTAATCTCGATCCGCTCAGTTTGTCACTGAATCTCGAAGCAAATGTCATCATCCACGATCGTCATTTTAACCAGACGCTGCGTGATAATCTGAACGGCATTATCGCCGCAGATTGTCAGCAGGTGGATGAGACCATGCTGCCGAAACGCACCTGGTGGAATCTGACCAAAAGCGTGCTGGCCTTCCACTTTTTACGCCACTTCCCGGCGCTGGTCGGCTGGCTTCCGGCACACACGCCACGTCTGGCGCAGGTTGATCCCCCCGCACAACCGACAATGGAAACGCAGGATCGGGTAGAAACTGAAAACACGGGGGTAAAACCCTGATGAGTAAATCACACCCGCGCTGGCGCTTAGCAAAGAAACTCCTCACCTGGCTGTTTTTTATCGCGGTGATTGTGTTACTGGTGGTCTACGCCAAAAAAGTGGACTGGGAAGAGGTCTGGAAGGTCATCCGCGACTACAATCGCGTTGCGCTGCTTAGTGCGGTCGGGCTGGTGGTCGTCAGTTATCTGATTTACGGTTGCTACGACCTGCTCGCCCGTTTCTACTGCGGTCACAAACTGGCGAAGCGCCAGGTGATGCTGGTGTCGTTTATCTGCTACGCCTTCAACCTGACACTCAGTACCTGGGTCGGCGGCATTGGTATGCGCTATCGTTTGTACTCCCGGCTAGGGTTACCGGGCAGCACTATTACGCGGATTTTCTCGCTCAGTATTACCACCAACTGGCTGGGCTATATTTTGCTGGCAGGGATTATCTTTACCGCAGGCGTGGTGGAGCTGCCGGACCACTGGTATGTCGATCAAACCACGCTGCGCATTCTCGGCATTGGCTTACTGATGATTATCGCGGTTTATTTGTGGTTTTGCGCTTTCGCGAAGCACCGCCATATGACCATCAAAGGACAAAAACTGGTGCTGCCTTCATGGAAATTCGCCCTCGCCCAAATGCTGATTTCCAGTGTTAACTGGATGGTAATGGGGGCGATTATCTGGCTGTTACTTGGTCAAAGCGTGAACTATTTCTTTGTACTGGGCGTGTTACTGGTTAGTAGTATTGCTGGCGTCATCGTGCATATTCCAGCGGGGATTGGTGTGCTGGAAGCGGTGTTTATCGCGCTACTGGCTGGGGAGCATACATCCAAGGGCACAATTATCGCCGCCCTACTCGCTTACCGTGTGCTGTATTACTTTATCCCGCTGCTGCTGGCGCTGGTTTGCTATCTGGTACTGGAAAGCCAGGCGAAGAAGCTGCGGGCGAAAAATGAAGCGGCGATGTGAAGTATAGTTAAGTTCTTTAGTATGTGCATTTACGGCTAATGAAAAAACCGCGTATGCCTTTGCCAGACAAGCGTTATAGCTATAGCGGCAAGAATCCCAAAGAAGCCGATAAAATAGTAATAGAGTGTTAATGCACCTATAAAAGCACAACGAACCGGACTCCATAATTCTTCACTATGGCATTTTCCTGCCAGTTCAAGGAGCTTATTTCGTCCATGCGAGATAATGCCTGACCATAAGACAATCATTAAGCAACTTATTACCCAAATGGGTCGTTCACTCATTAATGTGGCATTCACGATGATTACCAGGGCCAACCCTGTCAACGTCATCATAATGGTAAAACGGTGAGAGCCAGGATCAACATTGAATAATAAACCAGCCAGCATACTGATAAAAAACATCGCGCCCGCTGTGCTGAATACGACGATAATGGCAGATACAGGCGCTAAACTCGCAACGACAATCGCCACCAAAGAGATTAAAAACAAATATATTACGCCCGCGATGGCGGTATTTATCTTGTTGATATCTTTACTTAAGCCATACATAGAAAGTAATAATAATCCTATAGCAATATACATTTCCGGTGAATCATATTTTGTTGCCGTAATTTCGAGATACTTAGCGCCCCAGGCCAGCCCTGCGGTTGCCACCAAACCCAAAGCGGTAATGAGCCATATGCCGTTTAATATCCTGGCTTCGTGCTGAAAATCTAATTTATTGCTATTTTGCGAGTATGATTCCATTCTTTTAGTTGTCCTCAGAAAAAACATTAATATTCACCATCAATAAATTTAAAACCACGCATACAAAATACTTTTGCATTTATGGATACAGAAAACACTTCCGCTCGGCCATAAGGCATATTTTATACCTGGTACTTGTTAAGTGTCGTTTTTAGTAAGAAAAAAAATCCCGACACATGGCCGGGATATTGATGGTGAAAAAAGAATTAACGGCGGTTGCCGAAGATCCGCAGCAACATCAGGAACAGGTTGATGAAGTCCAGATACAAGGTCAACGCGCCAAGAATGGAATATTTGCGCAGGTTCGACGTGTCGCGGGTATCAATCTGCTCACCCATATTTTTCAGTTTCTGGGTGTCATACGCCGTCAATCCGACAAAGACAATCACGCCGATGTATGTGACTGCCCACATCAACGCTTCGCTTTTCAGCCAGAAGTTGACCAGCGATGCCAGCACAATGCCGATCAACGCCATAAACAGCATATTGCCGAAACCACTTAGATCGCGCTTCGTGGTGTAACCGTACAGGCTCATTGCGCCGAACATCCCGGCAGTAACGACGAAAGTACTGGCGATAGAAGCAGCGGTATAGACAATGAAAATACTGGAAAGCGTCAGGCCAGTCAGCGCGGAATAAAGCATAAAGAGCATCGTCGTTACACCTGCGCTCAGCTTTTGAATCATCGCTGATAACACAATAACCAGAGCTAATTGTGCTATTACCAGACCAATTAAAAAGATGCGGTTGGTGAATAATAGCTCCATAACGGCCGCGGAATTAGCCGCATACCAGGCAACAAACGCAGTAAGCAGCAAGCCTACTGTCATCCAGCCATAGACCTGTGCCATATAGGTTTGCAGGCCAGTTCGGGTTTGTACGATTGAATCAGAACGTGGGAATCTGTCCATGACGATCTCCTGAAGATATAAGGAATATCTTAAGGATACTGCAAAATGATGAGGCTGTGCATCGACGCAGCGTAAACGCATATACTGAGCGGTGAAATTGCCGGACGCAGCGGTGCCTTATCCGGCTAACAAAAAACTACCAGCGTTTTGCCGCCTGCTGATCGCTCTCCCGAGCTTCGACCCAGCGGTCGCCTTCCGGCGTGGCTTCGCGCTTCCAGAACGGTGCGCGGGTTTTGAGATAATCCATAATAAACTGCCCGGCTTCAAACGCACTGCTGCGATGCGCACTGGTGACACCGACAAAAACGATTTCATCGCCCGGCCATAATTCCCCGATGCGGTGAATCACCGTGACGCGCCCCAGCGGCCAGCGGTTACGCGCTTCATCGACAATTTCTGCCAGTGCTTTTTCAGTCATCCCCGGATAGTGTTCGAGGGTTAATGCTTTGACGCTGTCGCCAAGGTTATGGTTGCGCACCTTACCGGTAAAGGTGACTACCGCACCGTCTTCATCACGCTCCGCCAGCCACGGATACTCTTCTCCTACGCTGAACGGCTGCGGGCCGATAACAATTTTGGTTTCTGCCATCTTAACCTCCGGTTACCGGCGGGAAGAAAGCCACTTCGTCGCCGTCAGTCAGCGGATGGTCAAAACTCACCAGCGTCTGGTTGACAGCAGCCAGCAATTTGCCATCTTCCAGCGCCAGCGCCCAGCGATCGCTCTGCGCAGCCAGATGTTGGCGTAACGCTTCAACGGTTGGGAAATCCGCAGCTACTTCGGTTGCATCTGTTCCCACCAACTCGCGCACCTGGGCGAAAAAAAGAACTTTAATCATCCGCTTCCACCTTAAAGTCACCCGACTTGCCGCCGCTCTTCGCCAGCAAACGTACCGGACCAATCACCATATCTTTTTGCACCGCTTTGCACATGTCATAAATGGTCAGCGCCGCCACGGAGGCCGCGGTTAATGCTTCCATTTCGACACCGGTTTTCCCGGTCAGGCGGCATAAGGTTTCTATACGTACCCGATTGTGCTCCGGCTCAGCCTGTAAATTGACTTCAACTTTGCTGAGCATCAGCGGGTGACACAGCGGGATCAGATCCCAGGTGCGTTTTGCCGCCTGAATACCGGCAATACGCGCAGTGGCAAATACGTCGCCTTTGTGGTGGCGACCATCAATAATCATCGCCAGCGTCTCGCTGCGCATGGTGACAAAGGCTTCGGCGCGCGCTTCACGCACGGTTTCCGCTTTGGCGGAGACATCCACCATGTGCGCTTCGCCAGCGGCGTTGATATGGGTCAGTTGCGACATACTTATTTCTTCAAATGTGGATGGAAATTACACGGACGCGTACGGGCATCCAGCTGCGGCGCAATGATATTTTCCCATGCGGTACGGCACGCTTTGGTCGAACCCGGCATGGCGAAAATCAGCGTTTTGTTAGCGACGCCCGCTACCGCACGAGATTGCAACGTGGAAGTGCCAATCTCTTCGAACGACAACATCCGGAACACTTCACCAAAACCTTCAACTTCACGGTCGAACAACGGCAGCAGCGCTTCGGGAGCCTGATCTCCTTCCGTCAGGCCAGTACCACCCGTAATCAACACCACTTGTACATCGTCGCTGGCGATCCACGCAGATACCTGAGCGCGAATAGCGTAGCGGTTTTCTTTCACAATGGCTTTATCGACAACGTGATGGCCCGCTTCTTGCGCCGAGTCGCGCAGATAGTGACCGGAGGTATCGTCTTCTTCACCGCGACGATTAGAAACCGTAAGAATAGCAATACGGGTCGGGATAAATTCAGTGCTTACCTGACTCATCTGATCTCTCCTTTTGACGTTTTAGCCACCAATGTACGATAAGTTTTGCGTAATACCGGTGTTGTTTTGATGCAGGAAATGGGTCTGTTTTTTCTCCCGCAGCGCCGCTGAAATACGCGCTTCCAGCGCCTGTTGCTGGGTATCGTCTTCCAGCAGATCGCGCAGGTTAACGCCGCCTTCACCAAACAGGCAGAGATGGAGTTTACCAATGGAGGAAACGCGCAGGCGGTTGCAAGTGGCGCAGAAGTCTTTTTCATACGGCATGATAAGGCCAATCTCTCCGGCGTAATCCGGATGACAAAAGACTTGCGCGGGACCGTCGCTGCGTTGACGTAATTGGTGGATCCAGCCGCGACGCAGTAGCTCGTCACGCAGAACCTGACCAGAGATGTGATGCTTACGGAAGAGCTCGCTGCCCTCGCCCGTTTCCATCAATTCGATGAAACGCAGCTGGATAGGGCGATGCTGGATCCAGTTCAGAAAGGTGTCGAGCTGATGATGATTAACATCACGCATCAGCACGGTATTGACTTTGACCTTCTCAAAACCGGCCTCAAATGCAGCATCGATTCCTGCCATGACCTGGTTGAATTTATCCTGCCCGGTAATGGCATGAAACTGGCGGGCGTCCAGACTATCAACGCTGACGTTGATGCCAGTAAGTCCAGCATCGCGCCAGTTCGCCACATCGCGTTCCAGACGGTAACCATTGGTGGTGACAGCAATCTGGCGGATAGCGTCGTTTTCTCGCACAGCGGCGATGATATCGGTAAAGTCGCGGCGTAAAGACGGCTCACCGCCCGTCAGACGGACTTTTTCGGTGCCCAGACTGGCGAAGGCGCGCGTAACCCGGCGAATTTCATCGACGGTAAGAAAGCCTTTATTGGTGACGCCGCTCGGTTTGTAGCCATCCGGCAGGCAGTAGGTGCAACGAAAGTTACACACATCGGTAATCGACAGGCGCAAGTAGTAAAACTTACGCGCAAATGCATCAGTCAGTTGTGAAGCCATGTACACCTTTCCAGATACGGGAGGCGAAGTCATTTCTTCCTTCGCCCTGGTGGCAATCTTTACGAGCATTGTCACGGCCAAAGCACCGTATCAGTTGACCCAGGTGCAGAGGCTAGAGTGTTTAGTGGTTAAGCCGATACTAGCGTGTAAATGAGATTTTTACCATCCACACTTTCGCTATGTAATCATGTATATAGCGTCATGATCGTGCTATTTCGCTACAGAATAAGGGAAAATGGCGGTTTTACTTTGATATACATCATCAGGAAGGCATAGCGTACATCGTCCTTTAGAGGTAGAAGAAAATAGTTTGTATCCTCAATATTGGCAGGTTAATTGCTGTTTCCCCGCAATTTGCGCTACTGTAGCTCGGATAATCTGACTCCAGGAAACTATATGCGCAATCGTACGCTGGCTGACCTTGATCGTGTCGTTGCTCTCGGCGGAGGGCATGGACTGGGACGCGTTCTCTCATCACTTTCGTCTTTGGGTTCTCGTTTAACGGGTATCGTCACCACCACGGATAATGGTGGCTCGACGGGGCGTATTCGCCGCTCAGAAGGCGGTATTGCCTGGGGCGATATGCGTAACTGCCTCAACCAGCTGATAACTGAACCCAGCGTCGCTTCCGCAATGTTTGAATATCGTTTCGGCGGTAATGGCGAACTTTCCGGGCACAACCTTGGAAACCTGATGCTGAAGGCACTGGATCACCTTAGCGTGCGACCTCTTGAAGCGATCAATCTGATTCGCAATCTGCTGAAAGTGGACGCACATTTGATTCCGATGTCGGAGCATCCTGTTGATCTGATGGCGATTGACGATCAGGGGCATGAAGTTTACGGCGAGGTCAATATCGACCAGTTAACTGCGCCGATTCAAGAGTTATTGTTAACGCCGAATGTACCCGCAACGCGTGAGGCGGTTCACGCTATCAGTGAAGCGGATCTCATCATTATTGGGCCTGGCAGTTTTTACACCAGCCTGATGCCAATTCTGCTGCTGAATGAAATCGCACAAGCATTACGCCGCACGCCAGCGCCGATGGTCTATATCGGCAATCTGGGGCGTGAGTTGAGTTTACCTGCGGCTAATTTGAAGCTGGAAAGCAAGCTGGCAATTATGGAGCAGTATGTCGGTAAAAAAGTGATTGATGCGGTAGTTGTTGGGCCGAAAGCTGATGTATCCGCAGTTAACAACAGAATTGTGATTCAGGAAGTACTGGAGGCCAGCGATATCCCCTATCGTCATGACCGCCAGTTGTTACATAACGCGCTGGAAAAGGCATTACAGGCTTTAGGTTAACACGAAGCCGGAAGAATATTCCGGCTTCGTCATCTTGTCACGACGCGGCAATAAACAGCTCACGCAGCTGATGCAACTGGTCACGAATTTGCGCCGCTTCTTCGAACTCCAGATTCTGCGCGTGTTGCATCATCAACCCTTCCAGTTCATGGATCTTCTGCTGCAACGCTTTAGGCGACATATCCATCGGCACATTATCTGGCTCAACAATCGGGCGCGATTTTCCTCTGCCCTTCGCTTTGGTTTTGGCAATGTTCTGCCCCAGCGCCAGGATATCGACCACTTTCTTGTTCAAGCCTTGCGGCGTAATGCCGTGTTCCTCGTTGTACTTCTGCTGTTTCTCGCGGCGACGTTCGGTTTCGCCAATCGCTTTCGCCATTGATGGGGTGATCTTATCGCCGTAGAGAATCGCTTTACCGTTAACGTTACGTGCCGCACGACCAATGGTCTGGATCAACGAACGTTCGGAACGCAGGAAGCCTTCTTTGTCAGCGTCGAGGATCGCCACCAGCGACACTTCCGGCATATCCAGACCTTCGCGCAGTAAGTTGATCCCTACCAATACGTCGAACTCACCCAGACGCAAGTCGCGGATAATCTCCATACGTTCGACGGTGTCGATATCTGAGTGAAGATAACGCACGCGCTCACCGTGTTCTTCGAGATATTCAGTGAGATCTTCCGCCATCCGCTTGGTCAGAGTTGTAACCAGTACGCGTTCGTTAATTGCCGCTCGCTGACGAATCTCCGATAGAAGATCATCGACCTGTGTCGCTACCGGACGCACTTCAATAATCGGGTCAAGTAAGCCTGTTGGACGCACCACCTGATCCACCACATCGCCGCCGGATTTTTCCAGCTCGTAATTACCCGGCGTCGCCGAAACATAGATGGTTTGCGGCGCTAATGCTTCGAACTCTTCAAATTTCAGCGGACGGTTATCCAGCGCTGATGGCAGGCGGAAGCCGTACTCCACCAGCGTCTCTTTACGCGCCCGGTCACCGCGATACATGCCGCCAATTTGCGGAATGGTAACGTGAGATTCATCGACGACCAGCAGCCCATCGGCAGGCAGGTAATCAAACAGCGTCGGCGGTGGCTCACCCGGTCCACGACCGGAGAGGAAGCGCGAGTAGTTTTCAAGCCCCGAACAGTAGCCCAGCTCGTTCATCATCTCCAGATCAAACTGGGTACGCTGGGTCAGCCGCTGCTCTTCCAGCAGTTTGTTGTTTTCCAACAGCACCTTGCGTCTGGCAGCCAGTTCTTCTTTAATTTCTTCCATCGCCTGCACAATGCGCTCGCGCGGTGTGACGTAGTGCGTTTTCGGGTAGATGGTAAAACGTGGAATAGTGGAAACAATCTGCCCGGTGAGCGGATCAAATAACGACAATCGTTCCACTTCCTCGTCAAACAGTTCCACGCGAAGTGCAATGTCATCCGATTCTGCCGGGAAGATGTCAATCACCTCCCCACGAACGCGGAAAGTACCGCGCTGGAAGGCTTGATCATTACGAGCGTATTGCAGCTCCGCCAGTCGACGCAGGATCGCGCGCTGATCGATAATCATACCGACCGTAAGATGGAGCATCATCTTGAGATATAAATCAGGATCGCCCAGACCATAAATCGCGGAAACCGATGCCACCACAACCACATCACGCCGCTCCAGCATCGCTTTGGTGGCGGACAAACGCATCTGCTCGATATGTTCGTTTACCGAGGCATCTTTCTCAATGAAGGTGTCGGAACTCGGTACATAGGCTTCCGGCTGATAATAGTCGTAGTAGGAGACGAAATACTCCACCGCGTTTTCCGGGAAGAATTCTTTCATTTCGCCATACAACTGGGCCGCCAGCGTTTTGTTGGGCGCAAGTACCATGGTAGGGCGCTGAAGGTCAGCAATGACATTGGCAATGGTGAAGGTTTTCCCGGAGCCAGTCACGCCAAGTAACGTCTGGTGCGCCAGGCCATCTTCCAGCCCCTCTTCGAGACGTCGAATCGCCTCTGGCTGATCGCCAGAAGGTTTAAAAGCGGAATTCAGTTTGAACGGTTTACTCATGAGTCGCTACCTGAAGGAGTTGGGCGGGCAGGTATGTAATTTTACTCGTCGTACTTAATTATGCCAACAAATTATACTGGATAAAAAAACAGTTTCTCACCATAATATTTCTGTTACAGCGTAAACTCCGCTGTCAATCATGAGCAAAATTTACTCTGTGGCGAGATAAAACTCCGGCCTTACCGGGTTATCCCCAAAGCAACGGCTTTTTTAACATTTGTCAAGATGATTGATGACAGTTTTATGGCAAGAGATGCCTGTTCAGTGACTGCCATTGCAATTATCTAACCTGTTAAAAAATAAAAAATATTTCTTTGAGCCGTCTTTAACGCCAATTCGCGTGCAAGCCGCGTATTCTCTCGCTTGCCTCGTGTTTTCTAACTCTAATACACATGGTTATCCACAGGAATAGTGGATAACTGTCTGCAGCCCCTATCCCCCGCCGCCTGGGCAATTCCCACATTCACCGCATGATGCGGAGGTAAAATTTTTTTCGTGATTTTTTTAGAATTTAATTGGTTAAATTGCAGTCAATCGAAGACGCGATCTCGCTCGCAATTTAACCAAGTACAGGATGACTACATTAAGGCAAGATTGATGTACTTTCCGGTTGCCGCATTTTCTGGATTTTCTGCAAGCCAGGGAATTTCGCCCAGCAGCGGAGCGGGAATCATGCGGGTGAGCGTGGTCATATATTCAGCGTGACGTTTTCCCGGAGGCGTGACATCATTCGCCACCCAACCCGCCAGAGTCAGTCCGGCGTGTTGTATTGCCTGTGCCGTCAACATCGCGTGATTAATACAGCCGAGTTTCACACCAACTACCAGTATCACCGGCAGTTGTTCCTGTGTTACCCAATCCGCAAAAGTGAAAGTGTCAGAAAGCGGCGTAAACCAGCCGCCAGCACCTTCCACTAACACCCAGTCAGCCTGTTGTTCAAGCGCGCGTAATCCGGCGCTCATTACCAATGATTCTATCGGCCTGCCCTCTTGTGCGCTGATGATGTGCGGCGAAGTGGGTTCTGCGAAGGTGTAAGGATTTACCGTTGCGTAATCCAGCTGCAGGCTGCTGTTGCGCTGTAACGCCAGCGCGTCGCTATTACGTAAGCCTTCCGGGATCTTTTCGCTGCCAGAGGCGACCGGTTTATAACCTGCCGTCCGGTAGCCTACTGCCTTTGCGGCTTGTAAAAGTGCACAACTGGCGACGGTTTTCCCCACTTCGGTATCCGTTCCGGTGACAAAATAACGTTTACTCACGAGCAATCACTCCCAAAAAAAGATGATACGTCAGAGGATATCGCCCCTGTTTTTGTGGCCAGGCCAGTTGCAATCGCTGCAACTGCGAACGCGTTAATATCCGCGGGTCGCGCCCTTCATGAAGATGCGTGGCACCGATGCCTTTCAGCGAACGCATGGCACTGAGCGCATCATCAAACCACAGCGTGATGGGCTGAATATGATGTTGATAATGCAGGCCGTTCAGCGACTGTTCGATTTCATCTGGCGGTAAAAAGCGATTAGCATGCGGGCGCTCGTCCACCGCCTGCCACGCCTGATGTAATTCAGGGAGCGATCCCTGCACCAGCGTGGTAAACGCGACCACGCCTCCGGGGCGCACCACCCTGTATAGCTCGCGGAGTGCCGTGGATAAATTACCGCACCACTGTACCGCGAGATTGCTCCATGCAAGATCGAAGGTTGCAGTCGCTAACGGCAGGGATTCGATATCTCCCGCCAGATAATGGTCTGCGGCATCCTTCTGGCGTGCCTGAACAAGCATTGGCGGAGAGAGATCTAACGCCGTCACCTGCGCGTGACGTTCCCGCCAGTGGCGGCTCATCCAGCCAGGTCCACAACCCGCATCCAGTACGTGGGTGTATTTACGCTGTGGGAGCATTGCCAGTAAGACGTCAGCACTCTGGCGCTGTAGATCCGCATGTTGCTCATAGTGCGCGGCTGCCCGACCAAATGCCGCTGCAATGGCTTGTTTATTAACCGTTGTCATGCAGCACCTCCAGCAGACGGTCGATATCCTGCATTTCATGCGCGGCGGTTAGTGTTAAGCGCAGTCGCGCAGTACCAGCAGGTACGGTTGGCGGGCGAATCGCCGTGACCCAGCAACCTTGCTGGCGCAGTTTTTCTGCCAGTTGTAACGCACGGCTGTTATCACCGACGATCAATGGCTGGATGGCGCTCCATGAATCAGCAAGCGTAAACGGCAAATCCTGCACTCCGGCACGAAAACGCGTAATGAGTGCCGCCAGTTTTTCGCGCCGTGCATCACCCTCATCACTGCGAATGACCGCCAGCGACGCACGTAATGCCTGCGCCTGAGCGGGCGGCATACTGGTGCTGTAGATAAGATGGCGGGCGAATTGCAGCAGATAATCCGCCACCGTATTGGAGCAAAGCACCGCTGCCCCGCTGACGCCAAATCCTTTGCCAAAAGTCACCACCAGCAATTCTGGTTTTACCTTTTGCAGCCAGCAGCTGCCACGCCCCTGCTCCCCGATAACGCCCGTGCCGTGGGCGTCATCGACCATCAACCAGCCATCGTGCTGTTGCGTTACCTGCTGGATTTCCTCCAGTGGCGCACTATCGCCGTCCATGCTGAACACGCCTTCTGTCACTACCAGTTGCTGCCCCGGACAGGGGGAAGCAAGCAGTCGCGCCAGATGAGTGACATCGTTATGAGCAAAACGGCGAAGCGGCGACGGGCTTAAACTTGCAGCCTCCAGCAATGAGGCATGGCTAAGCCGGTCGGCAACAATACGGTCCTCTTTCGCCATCATCGCGGTAATAACTGCCTGGTTAGCGGCAAAACCAGAGATAAACAGCAGTGCCCGCGAATAGCCCAGCCACTCGGCCAGTTCTTCTTCCAGCGCCTGATGCGCCACGCTATAACCGCTGACGTGACCGGAGCCGCCGCTACCGACGCCAAATTGCTCCGCACTCAGCTTCCAGGCACGGATAATTTGCGGATGATGGCTTAAACCTAAATAATCGTTACTGGAAAAGTTCAGATAATGGCGATCGTCCGCCACCAGCCAGCGTCCGGCTCCTTGCGCCACTGGATAACGGCGACGCAGGGCATCGGCAGCACGCCGCGCATCGAGCGCCGCGTTGATTTTCTCCTGCCAGCTCATAGTGCTGCCGCGTTGTAATATTCGTCAGTGTCCGGGGTCATCAGCGCCTGCTCCAGACGCTGCTGTTGTTCGTTATCGCCCGCCAGCACGGCAGTTTGCTGCGGATTTAGCCCCAGTTTGCGGAACAGTTGCAGGTCTTTATCTTCTTCCGGATTCGGCGTGGTCAGCAGTTTGCAACCGTAGAAAATCGAGTTTGCGCCAGCCATAAAGCACATCGCCTGAGTCTGTTCGTTCATCTGCTCGCGTCCGGCAGAAAGGCGTACGTAAGAGGTCGGCATCATGATCCGCGCAACTGCAATGGTGCGAATAAAATCAAAGGCATCGACATCATCGTTATCAGCAAGCGGCGTGCCTTTCACCTTCACCAGCATGTTGATTGGTACGCTTTCCGGCGGCGTTGGCAGGTTTGCCAGTTGCAGCAATAATCCGGCGCGATCTTTTACTGTTTCGCCTAAGCCCACAATGCCGCCCGAGCAGACTTTGATCCCGGCGTCGCGCACTTTTTCCAGCGTATCGAGGCGTTCCTGATAGGTACGCGTGGTGATGATATTGCCGTAAAACTCCGGCGAGGTGTCGAGGTTGTGGTTGTAGTAATCCAGCCCGGCGTTCGCAAGGCGCTGCGCCTGAGATTCACTCAACGTACCCAGCGTCATACACGCCTCCAGCCCCATCGCTTTTACTCCCTGCACCATTTGTTCCAGGTAGGGCATATCGCGTTCGTGGGGATTCTTCCACGCCGCGCCCATGCAGAAGCGCGTCGATCCTGCCGCTTTCGCTTTGCGCGCCGACTCCAGCACCTGTTCAACTTCCATCAACCGCTCGGCTTCCAGCCCGGTTTTGTAGCGCGAGCTTTGCGGGCAGTATTTGCAATCTTCCGGACAAGCTCCGGTCTTAATCGACAGCAAAGTGCTGACCTGCACCTGACGTGGATCGAAATGCTGACGATGCACCTGCTGCGCTTCAAACAGCAGATCCAGCAACGGTTTTTCAAATAATTCTGTGACTTGCGACAATGTCCAGCGTGGGCGGTGAGCCATAGGGCTTCTCCAAAACGTGTTTTTTGTTGTTAATTCGGTGTAGACTCGTAAACCTAAATCTTTTCAATTTGGTTTACAAGTCGATTATGACAACGGACGATCTTGCCTTTGACCAACGCCATATCTGGCACCCATACACATCCATGACCTCCCCGCTACCGGTTTATCCGGTGGCGAGCGCCGAGGGTTGCGAGCTAATTTTGTCTGACGGCAGACGCCTTGTTGACGGTATGTCGTCCTGGTGGGCGGCGATCCACGGTTACAATCACCCGCAGCTTAATGCGGCGATGAAATCGCAAATTGATGCTATGTCGCATGTGATGTTTGGCGGTATCACCCATGCGCCCGCCATTGAGCTGTGCCGCAAATTGGTGGCAATGACGCCGCAACCGCTGGAGTGCGTTTTTCTCGCGGACTCCGGCTCCGTAGCGGTAGAAGTGGCGATGAAAATGGCGTTGCAGTACTGGCAGGCCAAAGGCGAAGCGCGCCAGCGTTTTCTGACCTTCCGCAATGGTTATCATGGCGATACCTTTGGCGCGATGTCGGTGTGCGATCCGGACAACTCAATGCACAGCCTGTGGAAAGGCTATCTGCCAGAAAACTTGTTTGCTCCCGCCCCGCAAAGCCGCCTGGATGGTGAATGGGATGAACGCGATATGGTGGGCTTTGCCCGCCTGATGGCGGCGCATCGTCATGAAATCGCCGCAGTGATCATTGAACCGATTGTCCAGGGCGCAGGCGGGATGCGCATCTACCATCCGGAATGGTTAAAACGAATCCGCAAAATGTGCGATCGCGAAGGTATCTTGCTGATTGCCGACGAGATCGCCACCGGATTTGGTCGTACCGGCAAACTGTTTGCCTGTGAACATGCAGAAATCGCGCCGGATATTTTGTGTCTCGGTAAAGCCTTAACCGGCGGCACAATGACCCTTTCCGCCACGCTCACCACGCGCGAGGTTGCGGAAACCATCAGTAACGGCGAAGCCGGCTGCTTTATGCATGGGCCAACTTTTATGGGCAATCCGCTGGCCTGCGCAGCAGCAAACGCCAGCCTGGCGATTCTCGAATCTGGCGACTGGCAGCATCAGGTGGCGGCTATTGAAGGGCAGCTACGCGAGCAACTTGCCCCCGCCTGTGACGCCGAAATGGTTGCCGATGTGCGCGTACTGGGGGCAATCGGCGTGGTCGAAACCACTCGTCCGGTGAATATGGCAGCGCTGCAAAAATTCTTTGTCGAACAGGGTGTCTGGATCCGGCCTTTTGGCAAACTGATTTACCTGATGCCGCCCTATATTATTCTCCCGCAACAGTTGCAGCGTCTGACCGCAGCGGTTAATCGTGCGGTGCAGGATGAAACATTTTTTTGCCAATAACGGGAAGTTAGCGTGAGGGTTTCTGGCTACACTTTCTGCAAACAAGAAAGGAGGGCTCATGAAACTCATCAGTAATGATTTACGCGATGGCGATAAGTTGCCACATCGTCATGTCTTTAACGGCATGGGTTACGATGGCGATAATATTTCACCGCATCTGGCGTGGGATGATGTTCCTGTGGGAACGAAAAGTTTTGTTGTCACCTGCTACGACCCGGATGCGCCAACCGGCTCCGGCTGGTGGCACTGGGTAGTTGTTAATTTACCCGCTGATACCCGTGTATTACCGCAAGGGTTTGGCTCTGGTCTGGTAGCAATGCCAGACGGCGTTTTGCAGACGCGTACCGACTTTGGTAAAACCGGGTACGATGGTGCAGCGCCGCCGAAAGGCGAAACCCATCGCTACATTTTTACCGTTCACGCGCTGGATGTAGAACGTATTGATGTCGATGAAGGTGCCAGCGGCGCGATGGTCGGGTTTAACGTTCATTTCCACTCTCTGGCGAGTGCCTCGATTACTGCGATGTTTAGTTAATCACTCTGCCAGATGGCGCAATGCCATCTGGTATCACTTAAAGGTATTAAAAACAACTTTTTGTCTTTTTACCTTCCCGTTTCGCTCAAGTTAGTATAAAAAAGCAGGCTTCAACGGATTCATTTTTCTATTTCATAGCCCGGAGCAACCTGTGAACACATTTTCAGTTTCCCGTCTGGCGCTGGCATTGGCTTTTGGCGTGACGCTGACCGCCTGTAGCTCAACACCGCCCGATCAACGTCCTTCTGATCAAACCGCGCCAGGTACCTCTTCTCGCCCGATTCTGTCGGCAAAAGAAGCGCAGAATTTCGATGCTCAACACTATTTTGCATCCCTGACACCAGGTGCTGCAGCGTGGAATCCTTCCCCGATTACCCTGCCTGCACAACCTGACTTTGTTGTCGGCCCGGCGGGTACTCAAGGTGTAACGCATACCACGATTCAGGCGGCGGTAGATGCGGCAATTATCAAGCGTACCAACAAGCGCCAGTATATTGCCGTGATGCCTGGTGAGTATCAGGGAACGGTGTATGTCCCTGCCGCTCCGGGTGGAATTACTCTGTACGGTACAGGTGAAAAACCGATTGATGTGAAGATTGGGCTTTCCCTTGATGGTGGCATGAGCCCTGCCGACTGGCGTCACGACGTCAACCCGCGCGGCAAATATATGCCAGGTAAACCGGCGTGGTATATGTACGATAGCTGCCAGAGTAAACGCAGCGACAGTATCGGTGTTCTCTGCTCTGCGGTCTTCTGGTCACAAAACAATGGCCTGCAACTGCAAAACCTGACCATCGAAAACACGCTGGGCGATAGCGTAGATGCGGGTAACCATCCGGCGGTGGCACTGCGTACTGATGGCGACAAAGTGCAGATCAATAACGTCAACATTCTCGGTCGTCAGAACACCTTCTTTGTCACCAACAGCGGTGTGCAGAACCGTCTGGAAACCAACCGTCAGCCGCGTACGCTGGTGACCAACAGCTATATTGAAGGGGATGTGGATATCGTTTCTGGTCGCGGCGCAGTGGTGTTCGATAACACCGAATTCCGCGTGGTGAACTCCCGTACCCAGCAAGAAGCGTATGTGTTTGCACCGGCTACGCTGTCCAACATTTACTACGGTTTCCTCGCCGTAAACAGCCGTTTCAATGCTTCCGGTGATGGCGTGGCGCAACTGGGCCGCTCGCTGGATGTTGATGCCAATACCAACGGTCAGGTAGTGATCCGTGATAGCGCCATCAACGAAGGTTTTAACACGGCGAAACCGTGGGCCGATGCGGTGATTTCCAATCGTCCGTTTGCGGGTAATACTGGCAACGTTGATGATAACGACGAAGTACAGCGCAATCTGAATGACACTAACTACAACCGCATGTGGGAATACAATAACCGCGGCGTGGGTAGCAAAGTGGTTGCAGAGGCGAAGAAGTAAAAAAAGAAAACCCGATAGTCTGAACCATCGGGTTAATGAAACTGGGCGCTATATTTCATAGCGCCTTTTTTTACATCTGACGGTTTTTATTGAAGTTAATCAAACTACCCGCCTTGATAATCTCGCGCTCTTCGGCCGTCAGGCTTTCCATGTAAAGCGTAATTTCCGTTACCGGCGCATCTTCATGGATCACATAACCTTTAAACGTCGTACCCGGATTATCCAGTGCCGCTTTAATGCCAGGGATGTAAATGTAATCCCCCACTTCAAAGGTTGGCGCTTCCGCCATCTGCAGCGGTAACATCCCCCAGTTGATGACGTTAGAACGATAGCGTTTAGTCGCGTACTCCTCGGCAATATTCGCCAGACCGCCAATCACACGCTGACAACTCGCCGCCTGTTCACGCGCAGAACCATCGCCTGGTTTCACCGCATAGACCATACTGCCAATTTCAGTTTGCAGCGGATCAATATGCTCCTGACCAGCAATCTGCTTAATGCGCGCAAACACCTCTGTCAGCTCGCTGACATTTCCCGCCAGACGCTGATTTTCCAGCTCGGCAGTCGCTTTACTTCTGCCAACATAACCTGGATCGCGGCGTGACAGAGTAAACTCCGCCAGACCAATCGGATTTGAACGATATGAAGAGGTTTCACCGGAAGGAATCAGTTCGTCGGTGGTGGTCACTTCGTCGAGGATCTTCGAGCACACTTTGAGGACGATATTGTCAGTCAGCGCACCCAATTCTGGCCAGTCTTTAATGTTCGGTCCGTAAATCAGCGGTTGCTGGGTCGCCCCTTTCACAAAGCCCTGATAAACACGGTTTTTATACGGCGTTACATCGAAGGCGTACTCCGGCACGTTGTCCCAGCAATCCAGCTCGCTGGCAGAGGTTAAATAGCCACCGTTTGCCGCAGTCGCAGCGATAGAACGAGCGTCCATCAACGCCACCGCTGACATCTGCCCATTAGCTGGCTTAGAGCCTTCGCGGTTCGGGAAGTTACGCGTGGTGTGGCGAATACTCAAACCGTTATTGATTGGTGTATCGCCCGCGCCAAAGCATGGGCCGCAGAACGCGGTTCTGATGATTGCGCCTGCGCCAATCAAATCTGCTACCACACCTTTTTTGGCGAGATCCATAAACACGGGCTGTGATGACGGGTAAACCGCTAACGAGAAGGTGTCATTGCCACAGGATTGACCGCGCAGTGCATTCGCCGCCGCGATGACGTTTTCGTAGTTACCGCCAGAACAGCCCGCGATAATCCCCTGCTGCACTTTCAGGCGACCGTTTTCGACTTTATCCAGCAGCGAGAGTTTGGCTTTACCGTGCGCCACGCGCTCGGACTCAATTTCAATCTCACGCAGAATGTCGGTCAGGTTCTGGTTCAGCGTGTCGATTTCATACACGTTGCTCGGGTGAAACGGCAGCGCAATCATTGGTTTGATGGCGCTTAAATCAACGCTGATGCAGCCATCGTAGTACGCCATCGGTTGAGGGTTAAGCTGGCAGTAATCCTGGCCGCGACCGTGCAGCGCCAGCCAGTTATGGACTTCTTCATCGGTTTGCCAGACAGAACTTAAACAGGTCGTTTCAGTGGTCATCACGTCAACGCTGTTACGGAAATCGGTAGAGAGCGCAGCAACACCGGGACCTACGAATTCCATCACTTTGTTTTTGACGTAGCCGTTTTTGAACACGGCACCGATGATAGCCAGCGCAACATCCTGTGGCCCCACATACGGCGCAGGTTTTCCGGTCAAATGCACCGCAACAACTCCCGGATAGTCGATATCCCAGGTGTCATTAAGCAGCTGTTTTACCAACTCACCGCCACCCTCACCGACTGCCATTGTCCCTAATGCACCGTAACGGGTATGGCTGTCTGACCCGAGAATCATTTTGCCGCCGCCCGCCATCATTTCACGCATATATTGATGGATGACCGCAATATGCGGTGGCACAAAAATACCGCCATAACGTTGCGCTGCCGATAAGCCAAAAATATGGTCATCGCCATTAATAGTACCGCCGACGGCGCAGAGTGAGTTATGGCAGTTGGTCAGCACATACGGCAGCGGGAAACGTTCCATACCGGACGCTTTAGCGGTCTGTACAATACCAACAAAGGTAATATCGTGAGAGGCTAATGAATCAAACTTAATTTTAAGTTTATCCATATTACCAGACGTATTATGAGAAGAGAGAATAGACCAGGCAATAGTGCCTTTTTTGGCTTCTTCTTTTTTAATTTCACCGGTGAAATGTTCTTCGGCAATTATTTCGTTATTACTGGCGAGAAACACGCCTTTTTCAGATAACTTGATCATCAAATGCTCCAGATATCTGCGCACCGTGAAGTGCGCAGAAAGATAATAAATGGATATACTCTAAATAATTCGAGTTGCAGGAAGGCGACAAGCGAGTGAATCCCCAGGAGCTTACATAAGTAAGTGACTGGGGTGAGCGAACGCAGACGCAGCACATGCAACTTGAAGTATGACGAGTATATTTACAGCATGTTCCAGCCGATCAGCATATTCCACCACCACACGCCGAGGGTGATATGCACCAGGAAGGTTAATATCGTCAGTACCGCACCGACCAACCACCAGGATTTAATATCGTTGTAACCCACGCCAAAGATGACCGGACCTGCCGCGCCGCCATAGTGAGTAACCATGCCGCCATAGGAGTTAGAGAACAACAGTGCCAGCGCGGTTAACATTAACGGCGCGCCGGAGACGTTCGCCAGCATGGCAAATACCGGTAACATGGCAACGATATAGGCACTACCGGAAGCGAAGAAATAACGCACGATGATGCTGAGGAAAATAATAACGAAGAAAGCAACGTTACCGTGACCATCAAATGCCAGGTTATTTTTAAAGACTTCAGCTAACCATTCGAAGAATTTAACTTTCGATAATAAGGAGCTTAAGCCGATAATACCGCCGTACCAGATTAAGGTATTCCAGCCGCCTTTATTTTTAACCACGTCTTCCCAGGTAACGATACCCAGCAGCAGCATAGTCGCCATAACAACGATTGCCACGGTGGATTCATCAACCCCCAGTGACTTACTGAAAATCCAGCCCAGCAGCGCCAGCACGAAGACACCGAGCAGCATTTTTTCGCGGATTTTCATCGGTCCCAGTTCGGCAAGGCCCGCTTTGGCGATGGTTTTGTTATCCACCTTCTTAATTTCTGGCGGATACATGGTGTAAATCACCAGCGGGGTGACCAGCAGCATAATGATGCCAGGCAATCCGGCGGCTAGCGCCCATCCACCCCAGCTAATTTGCAGGTGCAGAATGTCGTTGATCATTTTCAGCGCCAGAATGTTCCCCGCCATTGCGGTAAAGAACATATAGCTGGTGGTTTTGGTGACCATGTAAATGGACATCATCAGGTAATGTCCAACACGACGCGGACTTTTTTCCGGTTCTGATCCCAAAGCCACTGCCACGCTGTTGATGATCGGTAACACGATGCCGCCCGCACGCGCGGTGTTAGACGGTGTTGCCGGAGCCAGTACCAGATCGAGAAATACCGTAACGTAACCCAGACCCAGGGTAGTGCTACCAATTTTACCAATCAGCAGATAGGCAATACGTTTACCTAAGCCTGTGGTTACAAACGCGGCGCTTAAAGTAAACGCAGAAAACACCAGCCAGGTGGTACCGGAAGAGTAACCGCTTAATACAGCGGTGGTTTTAAATTCCCCACCTGATAAGTTACCCACCACTACCATCGATGCGGCGACGGCAATTAACAGTACGACAGGTTCCGGGAAAGGCTTGATAACCAGCCCCACAATGGCCGCCAGGTAAATACCAAAAAGCACCCACGCCAGTTCGCTTAATCCTGCTGGAGCTGGCATAAAGCCAATAATACATGGGATTGCTAATATCAGAATTAGCTTCCATAACGATTTCTTATTCATTTAATATCCTGTTCTTTCTGTATGACTCATACAGAATTCCTTTATTGATTGTCATTATCACGACAACAAAATTTTTCAGGGAAGATAAACTTCACCGGAAAATATTTTTCTGGTCGTCCGAATAACAGATGCGCGTAACGTCGTGGCATCCTGACCTTCATTACTTAAATGAACGTCGAGCGCACCACTGGGGTGTTCAATATTGATATTGCCGTATCCTACAGAAGGGACGATTTGTCGGGTGACGGTGCCTTCCAATGCACAACTACTGGAAATAGCAATAGCACCGGTTATCGCCAAAGCGCGATGGCAAGAATGCGGCATAAAATAACGCACATTAATTGCCCCGCCTTTCTGCGCTGGAGAAATAAGTACAGGTTTAGGGATAACCATATTACTGACATCGCCTAAGCCCATTGCTTTACCCGCTTGTAGACGGATAGATTCAATGCGGGCTAATAATGCTTTGTCGGCATCCAGCTCTGCCGGTAATTCATAGCCTGTTTTTCCCAGATATTCAGCAGGAATAATGACAATTGGCATCGCCATATCGATACAGGTCACCGGGACATCGTCAAAATAATCAATCTGATTATCTGTCGGGAAGACTTTTCCGGTTTTCGTTCCGGCGGCATTCAGGAAAGTGAGCGCAACCGGTGCGGCAGTACCCGGTACGCCGTCAATTCTGGCGCTACCCTCGTACTCGACAACACCATTTGGCGTTTGCACATCAGCTTCGATGAACGTACCCGTATTGACGTTGCGGATACGTACGCGGGTAACTGGCGAAGTCGCTGCAATCAAACCATTTTCAATGGCGAATGCCCCAACGCCAGACAGCATATTGCCGCAGTTAGGCGTGGTATCGACACGTTGCTCATGGACGATAACTTGAGCAAACAGATAATCGACATCTGCATGCGGATCGCTGGAGCGGCTAATAATGGCGACTTTACTGGTCAGCGGATTACCGCCGCCAATACCGTCAATTTCCAGATCGTTACCGGAACCCATAATTGCCATCAATATTTTATCGCGCTGCGTTTGATCTTCGGGTAGATGTTCCGCTAACAGGAACGCGCCCCTCGAGGTTCCACCTCGCATCATCACGCAGGGTATTTTTTTCATAATAATGCCCTCAATTTAAAAACATAACTTATTGCGATATGGTTACATTAAGGGCAAAGCATCTCTAATGACTTTAGCTCAACGATTAATAACATTTTTTCATTAATTTAAGTTGGTTAAATGCAGTTAAAATTTTTAACGGTCAGCCACCCAAAATCGACGCTTCCATTTTCCGGAGTAATAATGAAGCATGAATTATCAAGTATGAAGGCATTTGTCATACTGGCAGAGTCCAGTTCATTTAACAATGCCGCTAAATTACTCAATATTACGCAACCTGCATTAACGCGAAGAATAAAAAAGATGGAGGAAGATTTACATATCCAACTATTTGAGCGTACAACTCGCAAGGTTACGTTAACAAAAGCAGGAAAAAGATTGCTCCCGGAGGCGCGGGAATTAATAAAGAAATTCGATGAAACGATTTTTAATATTCGTGATATGAATGCTTATCATCGTGGTATGGTGACATTAGCGTGTATTCCGACCGCAGTATTTTATTTTTTACCGCTGGCAATCGGTAAATTTAATGAGCTGTATCCCAATATTAAAGTGCGGATTCTGGAACAAGGCACGAATAATTGCATGGAATCGGTGCTGTGTAACGAATCAGACTTTGGCATAAACATGAACAACGTCACAAATTCATCCATCGATTTTACCCCACTGGTCAACGAGCCGTTCGTGCTGGCCTGTCGGCGTGACCATCCATTGGCCAAAAAGCAGCTTGTAGAATGGCAGGAGTTAGTGGGTTACAAAATGATTGGCGTACGCTCCTCCAGCGGCAACCGACTGTTGATAGAACAACAGCTAGCCGACAAGCCCTGGAAGCTGGACTGGTTTTACGAAGTGCGTCATCTTTCGACGTCATTAGGACTGGTGGAGGCAGGACTGGGGATTTCGGCGCTTCCAGGCCTGGCAATGCCCCATGCGCCCTATTCTTCGATTATTGGTATCCCACTGGTGGAACCCGTTATACGTCGGACATTGGGGATTATTCGCCGCAAAGATGCCGTGCTTTCTCCGGCAGCTGAACGCTTTTTTGCCTTGCTGATTAATTTGTGGACTGACGATAAAGACAATTTGTGGACCAATATCGTCGAACGCCAGAGACATGCGTTACAGGAGATAGGTTAATACACCGGCGCAGGAGAGACTGCGCCGGGTAAATCAGCGGTTAGTGCGCGTTAACCACCACCCACATTGGTCCCTGCCCGACCGCATAGCGGCCTTTTTCATGCAGTAGCCCCTGCTCGCCAACAATTTCGTATACCGAGATGTGGTGAGATTTTTGCCCGGCGGCAATCAAATACTTGCCGCTGTGATCAACATTGAAGCCGCGCGGCTGGGTTTCCGTTGGCTGGAAGCCTTCTTTACTCAACACGCTGCCATCTTCCGAAACGCTGAAAACGGTAATCAGGCTGGCGGTACGGTCGCAGGCGTATAAATGACGACCATCCGGGGTGATATGAATATCAGCCGCCCAACGGGTGTCGGAGAAGTTTTCCGGCATCATATCCAGCGTCTGGACACATTCGATATTGCCGTGCGGATCTTTCAGTTCCCAGACATCCACTGAGCTGTTTAACTCATTGACGCAATACGCATATTGTTCGTTTGGATGGAATACCATATGACGCGGGCCGGCCCCTTCAACGGTAGTCACTTCCGCAGGGTCCTGCGCCACCAGATGACCATCCTCGCTGACAGTAAACAGGCAAATGCGATCCTGCTTTAATGCCGGAACCCACAGCGTACGGTTGTCCGGTGAGATATTGGCGGAATGGCAACCGTCCAGCCCCTCGACCACATCGACGACGCCCACTGGCAGGCCATCTTCCAGACGCGTTACGCTCACGTTACCCGCATTGTAAGAACCGACAAAGACAAACTGCCCCTGGTGATCGGTGGAAATATGCGTCGGACTACCCGGCAGCGCAGACTCTGCGGCAAAGGTCAGCGCGCCATCGTCCGGGGCGATACGATACGCCAGGACGCGAAACTCAGGGCGAACACCAACATAGAGATAGCGTTTGTCCGGGCTGACCACCATCGGCTGCACCTGCCCCGGCACATCGACAACCTGTGTCAGCGTCAGTGCGCCTTCATGATTCAGGTTCCAGACGTGAATTTGCTGGCTCTCAGGGCTGGCGATATAAACTGTTTGCTTCATGAATGCTCCTTTGCATTTAGCAACTGACTGTAACAGCTAAAATTAGTCGCTTTTGGCGGTGAATGCTGAATTAAAACGCAGAATTTTGTCCGATAGTGGTATCGGTGTACCATTCGCGCAGACGAAAATTCTTAACCTTAATCTGGAATACGCCATGACCACACGCGTGATTGCTCTCGACTTAGACGGCACCTTATTGACCCCGAAAAAGACCCTGCTTCCTTCATCGATAGAAGCCCTGGCCCGTGCTCGCGAAGCAGGCTATCGATTAATCATCGTCACAGGTCGCCATCACGTCGCTATTCATCCTTTTTATCAGGCGCTGGCGCTGGATACACCTGCTATTTGCTGTAATGGCACCTATTTGTATGATTATCATGCAAAAACCGTGCTGGAAGCGGACCCAATGCCCGTTAATAAAGCCCTGCAACTCATTGAGATGCTGAATGAACACCACATTCACGGTCTGATGTATGTCGATGATGCAATGGTCTATGAGCACCCGACCGGGCATGTCATTCGCACGTCTAACTGGGCGCAAACCCTGCCGCCGGAACAGCGTCCGACTTTCACACAAGTCGCTTCTCTGGCTGAAACGGCGCAACAAGTTAACGCCGTATGGAAGTTCGCCCTGACGCACGACGACCTGCCGCAATTGCAGCATTTTGGTAAGCATGTCGAACATGAACTGGGACTGGAGTGTGAATGGTCCTGGCACGATCAGGTTGATATTGCACGCGGCGGCAACAGCAAAGGTAAACGTTTGACGAAATGGGTTGAGGCGCAAGGCTGGTCGATGGAAAACGTCGTGGCGTTCGGCGATAACTTCAATGATATTAGTATGCTGGAAGCCGCTGGTACAGGCGTGGCGATGGGCAACGCCGATGACGCAGTAAAAGCGCGCGCCAACATTGTGATTGGTGAGAACACCACCGACAGCATTGCCCAGTTCATTTATAGCCACCTGATTTAATCAGGCGGTTATCGACACACTTTTAATTTGCGCGTACAGCCACAGGCCTGGTTTGATCGCCAGTTCATCCCTGGCCCACGGGCTGATACGCGCCCACAGCGTTTTACCGCCGACTTCCAGCTCCACTTCCACCTGGCCGTTGTCGTCATAACTATTAACAACTTTTGCCCGCAATACGTTACGAATGCTGGTTTGCTGCGGCGGTTGTAAAACCAGAGAAACATCGGAAGCCTGAATGCGGATACGTAGCGCAGCTTGCAGCGGTTCGTCCAGCTTATTGACCCACAAATGCTGATCGCCCAGCGCCAGCGCGGTCATCGCGTAATGCGGATGATGCTCAAGCACCGTCACTTTCAGAATGCTACTTTGTTGCTCTTTCGGCAGCCACGGATTCATCACGCTACTGCCCCACACTTCTTCCAGCGCGCCAAAGGCTTTCACCTGACCGTTTTCCAGTACCATCACTCTGTCTGCCAGATGGAGGATCTCATCCAGCGAATGGCTGACATACAACATCGGAATGTTGATTTCCCGCGTCAGACGTTGCAGATAAGGCAACAGTTCGCGTTTACGCGGAATATCCAGTGACGCCAGCGGTTCATCCAGCAACAGCAATTCCGGTGCTGTCAGCAAAGCCCGACCAATCGCCACGCGCTGTTTTTCGCCTCCGGACAGGCTGCCTGGTAAACGATCAAGCAACGGTTCAATGCCTAAAAGCGCCACCAGCTTATCGAACTGATCGACCATGCTTTTCGCCATGCCGTAGCGCAGATTGCCACGCACTTTGTAATGCGGGAACAGCCGCGCATCCTGAAACACATAGCCTACGCGACGCTTTTCTGGCGTCAGGCAGATACCTTTATCGGCGTCATTTAGTACCCGACCATTGAGGACAATCCGCCCTTTTTGCGGGCGCGTCAGCCCACTGATGGCGTTAATCAGCGAGGTTTTTCCGGCACCAGAGACACCAAAAATAGCGGTGATGCCATTGGCGGGCAGCGTTTCATTAATCGTCAGGCAATGGTTGCCCAACGTCTGGGAAAAATTCAGTTCCAGCATGATTAGCGCCCCGCCCGTTCACGGCTGATTCTGGCCAGCCATTCTGAAATCAACAGGGAGATCATCGCCAGCGCAATAGAAATAATACACAGTCTCGCCGCGCCACTTTCCCCACCTGGGGTCTGGATCAGGGTATACATAGCAGAAGGAATGGTTCGCGTTTCACCAGGAATGTTCGACACAAAGGTGATGGTTGCGCCAAATTCACCGAGCGAACGAGCGAATGCCAGTACCGTACCAACAATAATTCCCGGCAACGTCAGCGGTAAGGTAATAGTGAAGAAGACACGCCAGCGCCCGGCACCCAACGTTCTTGCGGCCTGCTCCAGTTTGATATCAACACCTTCCAGCGCCAGACGAATCGCCCGCACCATCAGCGGAAAAGACATGACAGCGGCAGCGAGAACCGCACCACGCCAGCTAAACGCGAAAGAAAGACCAAACCAGTCATACAGACGTTCACCGATAAATCCGCGCCGTCCCATCGAAACTAATAATAGGTAACCGACGACCACGGGCGGTAACACCAGCGGTAGATGCAGTACGCTGTCGAGCAGAGCTTTGCCCGGAAACGTGCAACGCACCAGTAACCAGGCAAAAAAGATCCCAAACGGCAGGCTAAACAGCACAGCCAGGGAAGAAACTTTCAGGCTTAGTAAAACCGCCTGCCATTCTGGATCGGTCAGTATCATTACTTGGTTGTAAATCCGTAACGTTTAAAGATTTCCGCTGCCTGCGGTCCCTTCAGATAATCATAAAATGCTTTCACTGTCGCATTGTTATGCCCTTCCACAACAGCAACCGGATATTCCACTTTTTTATGTGAATCTTCCGGGAAGGTGGCAACCACTTTTACCCCTTTGCTGGCAACTGCGTCAGAACCGTAAACAATACCCAGCGGCGCTTCATTGCGTTCGACCAACGCCAGCGCGCCACGAACATCTTCCGCCGGAGCCAGTTTCGGGGAGAGCGTATCCCATGCGCCCAGTTTTTGCAGTGCTTCTTTCGCATAAATGCCAGCAGGGACATGTTCCGGATCACCAACCGCGAGGCGACCGCCATTCAGCAGCGAAGTCCAGTTGGTTTTGCTGTCGATGGTGAAATCTTTCTGCTCGCTGGCTTTCGGTGCTACAACGACCAGGCTATTGCCGAGCAGTGTCTGGCGCGAAGCCGTATCGATCGCTTTTTTATCAACCGCATAATCCATCCATTTCTGATCGGCAGAAATAAACAGATCCGCAGGCGCACCCGCTTCAATCTGACGGGCCAAAGTAGATGACGAAGCGAAAGAAGAAACCACATCCACGCCTTTCTCTTTTTTATACTGCGTAGCAATGTCCTGCATTGCGTTAGTCAGTGATGCGGCGGCGAACACCGTGATTTTCCCTTCATCTGCCAGTGCATTGCCAGCAACAGCGAAAGAGAGCGCCGCCCCGGTAAACAAGTTCAACCATTTACGAGCCATTGGTAACCCCTTAATCTAACGTTATGTAGGCGTCAATATAACGGCAAGTTCGGAATTTTCCCAGCAGTTATTGCTAACCTTTGTGAGGTAGATGAGAAAAAATATCGGCAGGAAAAGCAGGAAGTTGAGAAAAAGAAAATGCCCGACTAAGCGGGCATTCAGGGAATCAATGATTTTGTCCGGGCTGGTCTTTTTTACCAACACCAGAAAAGATGTTGAATACTTCACCAAGACCGTAAATCAGACCCAGGATGATGGCCATCACGACAGGTACCATGATTACGGCGAATACCAGACTTTTTAATAACTCTAACATGGTCAACTCCAGATATAGTCATGAGACTATTCTAACCGCTAAGCACAGAAAAGCACTCCCCTTTTGTGCGGTCAGCTTTGCGTGGCGTTCGTTTTCCGTCACAATAAGACTTTTGCCAGGATATTGTTATGCAGGCCGAAATCCTTCTCACCCTTAAGCTCCAAGAAAAATTATTCGCCGACCCGCGCCGCATTTCGCTACTAAAACACATTGCGCTTTCCGGTTCCATTAGCCAGGGAGCGAAAGATGCCGGTATCAGCTATAAAAGCGCCTGGGATGCCATTAACGAAATGAATCAGTTAAGTGAGCATATTCTGGTCGAGCGCGCAACAGGCGGTAAAGGTGGCGGCGGCGCAGTACTGACCCGCTATGGTCAGCGACTGATTCAGCTCTATGACTTACTGGCGCAAATCCAGCAAAAAGCCTTTGATGTGTTAAGTGACGATGACGCCCTGCCGCTGAACAGCCTGCTGGCCGCGATCTCACGTTTTTCACTGCAAACCAGCGCCCGTAACCAGTGGTTCGGTACCATCACCGCCCGCGATCATGATGACGTTCAACAGCATGTTGATGTCTTACTGGCTGATGGAAAAACACGCCTGAAAGTCGCAATTACCGCACAAAGCGGCGCACGTCTGGGGCTGGATGAAGGCAAAGAAGTGTTGATATTGCTAAAAGCGCCGTGGGTAGGGATTACTCAGGACGAGGCGGTCGCGCAAAACGCTGACAACCAATTACCGGGTATTATTAGTCATATTGAGCGCGGCGCAGAGCAGTGCGAAGTATTAATGGCGCTACCCGACGGGCAAACACTGTGCGCCACAGTGCCGGTAAATGAAGCGACTTCTCTTCAGCAAGGACAGAATGTCACGGCCTACTTTAATGCCGACAGCGTGATTATCGCCACGCTGTGCTAAGCGTGTTGACAATTTGTTATGAAACACGTATCCCTGTCAGTAATCGCTGCACAAAATGGGATATAAAATGTCATCGTTGCAAATTTTGCAAGGCACGTTTCGTCTTGGCGACACAAAAACGCTGCAATTGCCTCGGCTAACGTTAAACGCGGGTGATAGTTGGGCGTTTGTCGGTTCGAATGGAAGCGGGAAATCGGCGCTGGCCCGCGCGCTGTCGGGGGAACTTCCGCTTTTGAAAGGTGAACGGCAAAGCCAGTTTTCCCACATCACTCGTCTCTCCTTCGAGCAATTGCAAAAGCTCGTCAGCGACGAATGGCAGCGGAATAACACCGATATGCTTAGTCCTGGCGAAGATGACACCGGGCGTACCACGGCTGAGATCATTCAGGATGAAGTAAAGGATACTCCGCGTTGCATGCAACTGGCGCAGCAGTTCGGTATTACCGCCCTCCTCGACCGACGCTTTAAATACCTTTCCACTGGCGAGACGCGAAAAACCCTGCTGTGTCAGGCGCTGATGTCGGAGCCTGACTTGTTGATTCTTGATGAGCCGTTCGATGGCCTGGATGTTGCCTCACGTCAGCAGCTGGCTGAGCTACTCGCCTCGTTACATCAGTCCGGTATTACTCTGGTACTGGTGCTCAATCGCTTCGATGAGATCCCAGAATTTGTCCAGTTTGCTGGCGTGCTGGCGGATTGTACGTTAGCGGAAACTGGCGCTAAAGAGGAACTGCTCCAGCAAGCACTCGTCGCGCAACTGGCACATAGCGAACAGCTTGAAGGTGTGCAAATGCCGGAGCCGGATGAACCTTCAGCACGTCACGCCTTACCCGCCAACGAACCGCGCATTGTGCTGAACAATGGAGTGGTTTCTTATAACGAACGCCCCATTCTTAATAACCTTAGCTGGCAGGTGAATCCAGGCGAACACTGGCAAATTGTCGGGCCAAATGGCGCGGGAAAATCGACGTTATTAAGCCTGATTACTGGCGATCATCCGCAAGGTTACAGCAACGATTTGACGCTTTTCGGACGACGTCGCGGCAGCGGCGAAACCATCTGGGATATCAAAAAGCATATCGGTTACGTCAGCAGTAGTTTGCATCTGGATTACCGGGTCAGCACTACTGTGCGTAATGTGATCCTTTCTGGCTATTTTGATTCGATTGGCATTTATCAGGCCGTATCGGATCGCCAGCAAAAACTGGTGCAGCAGTGGCTGGATATTCTCGGCATTGATAAACGCACGGCTGACGCTCCTTTCCATAGTCTTTCCTGGGGACAGCAGCGTCTGGCGCTGATCGTCCGTGCGCTAGTGAAACATCCGACATTGCTTATTCTCGATGAACCACTACAGGGGCTTGATCCGCTCAATCGCCAGCTTATCCGCCGTTTTGTTGATGTGCTGATTAGCGAAGGTGAAACGCAATTGTTGTTTGTTTCGCACCACGCTGAAGATGCGCCTGCCTGTATTACCCATCGTCTGGAGTTCGTGCCGGACGGTGACTTTTATCGCTATGCGCTGACAAAAATAAACTGAGTCGGTAGTGCTGACCGTGCCGGAGGCGGCGTAAACGTGTTATCCGGCCAACGGTTTGACGCATGCAGGCATGAAACCGCGTCTTTTTTTCAGATAAAAAGTGCAATCATTCATAAACCCTCTGTTTTATAATCACTTAATCGCGCATAAAAAACGGCTAAATTCTTGTGTAAACGATTCCACTAATTTATTCCATGTCACACTTTTCGCATCTTTGTTATGCTATGGTTATTTCATACCATAAGCCTAATGGAGCGAATTATGAGAGTTCTGGTTACCGGTGGTAGCGGTTACATTGGAAGTCATACCTGTGTGCAATTACTGCAAAACGGTCATGATGTCATCATTCTTGATAACCTCTGTAACAGTAAGCGCAGCGTACTGCCTGTTATCGAGCGTTTAGGCGGCAAACATCCAACGTTTGTTGAAGGCGATATCCGTAACGAAGCGTTGATGACCGAGATCCTGCACGATCACGCTATCGACACCGTGATCCACTTCGCCGGGCTGAAAGCCGTTGGCGAATCGGTACAAAAACCGCTTGAATATTACGACAACAATGTCAACGGTACTCTGCGCCTGATTAGCGCCATGCGCGCCGCTAACGTCAAAAACTTTATCTTTAGCTCCTCCGCCACCGTTTATGGCGATCAGCCCAAAATTCCATATGTTGAAAGCTTCCCGACCGGCACACCGCAAAGCCCTTACGGCAAAAGCAAGCTGATGGTGGAACAGATCCTCACCGATCTGCAAAAAGCCCAGCCGGACTGGAGCATTGCCCTGCTGCGCTACTTCAACCCAGTTGGCGCGCATCCGTCGGGCGATATGGGCGAAGATCCGCAAGGCATTCCGAATAACCTGATGCCATACATCGCCCAGGTTGCTGTAGGCCGTCGCGACTCGCTGGCGATTTTTGGTAACGATTATCCGACCGAAGACGGTACTGGCGTGCGCGATTACATCCACGTAATGGATCTGGCGGACGGTCACGTCGTAGCGATGGAAAAACTGGCGAACAAGCCAGGCGTACACATCTACAACCTCGGCGCTGGCGTGGGCAGCAGCGTGCTGGACGTGGTTAATGCCTTCAGCAAAGCCTGCGGCAAACCGGTTAATTATCATTTTGCACCGCGTCGCGAGGGCGACCTTCCGGCCTACTGGGCGGACGCCAGCAAAGCCGACCGTGAACTGAACTGGCGCGTAACGCGCACACTCGATGAAATGGCGCAGGACACCTGGCACTGGCAGTCACGCCATCCACAGGGATATCCCGATTAAGGAACGACCATGACGCAATTTAATCCCGTTGATCATCCACATCGCCGCTACAACCCGCTCACCGGGCAATGGATTCTGGTTTCACCGCACCGCGCTAAGCGCCCCTGGCAGGGGGCGCAGGAAACGCCAGCCAAACAGGTGTTACCTGCGCACGATCCAGATTGCTTCCTCTGCGCAGGTAATGTGCGGGTGACAGGCGATAAAAACCCCGATTACACCGGGACTTACGTTTTCACTAATGACTTTGCGGCCTTGATGTCTGACACGCCAGATGCGCCAGAAAGCAACGATCCGCTAATGCGTTGCCAGAGCGCGCGCGGTACCAGCCGGGTGATCTGCTTTTCACCGGATCACAGTAAAACGTTGCCAGAACTGAGCGTTGCGGCATTGACGGAAATCGTCAAAACCTGGCAGGAGCAAACCGCAGAGCTGGGAAAAACGTACCCGTGGGTACAGGTCTTTGAAAACAAAGGCGCGGCGATGGGCTGCTCTAACCCGCATCCGCACGGACAGATTTGGGCAAATAGCTTCCTGCCTAACGAAGCTGAGCGCGAAGACCGCCTGCAAAAAGAATATTTCGCCGGGCAGAAATCACCAATGCTGGTGGATTATGTTCAGCGCGAGCTGGCAGACGGTAGCCGTACCGTTGTCGAAACCGAACACTGGTTAGCCGTTGTACCTTACTGGGCTGCCTGGCCGTTCGAAACGCTACTGCTGCCCAAAGCCCACGTTTTGTGGATCACCGATTTGACCGACGCCCAGCGCAGCGATTTGGCACTGGCGTTGAAAAAGCTGACCAGTCGTTATGACAACCTCTTCCAGTGCTCCTTCCCCTACTCTATGGGCTGGCACGGCGCGCCATTTAATGGCGAAGAGAATCAACACTGGCAGCTGCACGCGCACTTTTATCCGCCTCTGTTGCGCTCCGCCACCGTACGTAAATTTATGGTTGGTTATGAAATGCTGGCAGAAACCCAGCGAGACCTGACCGCAGAACAGGCAGCAGAGCGTTTGCGCGCAGTCAGCGATATCCATTTTCGCGAATCCGGAGTGTAAGAAATGAGTCTGAAAGAAAAAACACAATCTCTGTTTGCCAACGCATTTGGCTACCCTGCCACTCACACCATTCAGGCGCCTGGCCGCGTGAATTTGATTGGTGAACACACCGACTACAACGACGGTTTCGTTCTGCCCTGCGCGATTGATTATCAAACCGTGATCAGTTGTGCACCACGCGATGACCGTAAAGTTCGCGTGATGGCAGCCGATTATGAAAATCAGCTCGATGAGTTTTCCCTCGATGCGCCCATTGTCGCACATGAAAGCTATCAATGGGCTAACTACGTTCGTGGCGTGGTGAAACATCTGCAACTGCGTAACAACAACTTCGGCGGTGTGGACATGGTGATCAGCGGCAATGTGCCGCAGGGTGCCGGGTTAAGTTCTTCCGCTTCACTGGAAGTCGCGGTCGGAACCGTATTGCAGCAGCTTTATCATCTGCCGCTGGACGGCGCACAAATCGCGCTTAATGGTCAGGAAGCAGAAAACCAGTTTGTAGGCTGTAACTGTGGAATCATGGATCAACTGATTTCCGCGCTCGGCAAGAAAGATCATGCCTTGCTGATCGATTGCCGCTCACTGGGGACCAAAGCTGTTTCCATGCCGAAAGGCGTGGCTGTCGTCATCATCAACAGTAACTTCAAACGTACCCTGGTTGGCAGCGAATACAACACCCGTCGTGAACAGTGCGAAACCGGTGCGCGTTTCTTCCAGCAGCCAGCGCTGCGCGATGTCACCATTGAAGAGTTCAACGCTGTTGCGCATGAACTGGACCCAATCGTGGCGAAACGCGTGCGTCATATCCTGACTGAAAACGCCCGCACCGTTGAAGCTGCCAGCGCGCTGGAGCAAGGCGACCTGAAACGTATGGGCGAGTTGATGGCGGAGTCTCATGCCTCTATGCGCGATGATTTCGAAATCACCGTGCCGCAAATTGACACTCTGGTAGAAATCGTCAAAGCTGTGATTGGCGACAAAGGTGGCGTACGCATGACCGGCGGCGGATTTGGCGGCTGCATCGTCGCGCTGATCCCGGAAGAGCTGGTGCCTGCAGTACAGCAAGCTGTCGCTGAACAATATGAAGCAAAAACAGGTATTAAAGAGACTTTTTACGTTTGTAAACCATCACAAGGAGCAGGACAGTGCTGAACGAAACTCCCGCACTGGCACCCGATGGTCAGCCGTACCGACTGTTAACTTTGCGTAACAACGCAGGGATGGTAGTCACGCTGATGGACTGGGGTGCGACTTTACTTTCCGCCCGTATTCCGCTTTCCGATGGCAGCGTCCGCGAGGCGCTGCTTGGCTGCGCCAGCCCGGAATGCTATCAGGATCAGGCCGCATTTCTGGGGGCCTCTATTGGTCGTTATGCCAACCGCATCGCCAATAGCCGTTATACCTTTGACGGTGAAACCGTGACGCTTTCGCCAAGTCAGGGCGTTAACCAGCTGCACGGCGGCCCGGAAGGGTTCGACAAACGTCGCTGGCAGATTGTGAACCAGAATGATCGTCAGGTGCTATTTGCCCTGAGTTCAGATGATGGCGATCAGGGCTTCCCGGGTAATCTCGGCGCGACGGTGCAATATCGTCTGACCGACGATAACCGTATCTCCATTACTTATCGCGCCACAGTTGATAAACCTTGCCCGGTGAATATGACTAATCACGTCTATTTCAACCTCGACGGCGAGCAGTCTGACGTGCGCAATCACAAGTTGCAGATTCTGGCGGACGAATATCTGCCGGTTGATGAAGGCGGCATTCCGCACGACGGTCTGAAATCTGTCGCCGGAACATCTTTTGATTTCCGCAGCGCCAAAATCATCGCCAGTGAGTTTCTTGCCGACGACGATCAGCGCAAAGTGAAAGGTTACGATCACGCGTTCTTGTTACAGGCCAAAGGCGATGGCAAGAAAGTGGCGGCGCATGTCTGGTCAGCAGATGAAAAATTGCAGCTGAAGGTCTACACCACCGCTCCGGCTCTGCAATTCTACTCCGGCAACTTCCTCGGCGGCACACCGTCGCGGGGAACCGAACCTTACGCCGACTGGCAAGGGCTGGCTCTGGAAAGCGAATTTCTGCCGGACAGTCCGAACCACCCTGAATGGCCGCAACCGGACTGCTTCCTGCGTCCTGGCGAAGAGTATTCCAGCCTGACGGAATATCAGTTTATTGCTGAGTAATGTTAAGCCCTCGTCATGAGGGCTTTATCTTCATATTGTTCAAATCACCAGCAAACACCGACATATTTGCAACTCAATATTCACAACAACCTTACACTGCGACACTATTTTCGCTATGGTTATGCGTAAGCATTGCTGTTGCTTCGTCACGGCAATATAATGAGAATTATTATCATTAAAAGATGATTTGAGGAGTAAGTATATGGCTGTAACTAAGCTGGTTCTGGTTCGTCATGGCGAAAGTCAGTGGAACAAAGAAAACCGTTTCACCGGTTGGTACGACGTGGATCTGTCTGAGAAAGGCGTAAGCGAAGCAAAAGCAGCAGGTAAGCTGCTGAAAGAGGAAGGTTACAGCTTTGACTTTGCTTACACCTCTGTGCTGAAACGCGCTATTCATACCCTGTGGAATGTGCTGGACGAACTGGATCAGGCATGGCTGCCCGTTGAGAAATCCTGGAAACTGAACGAACGTCACTACGGTGCATTGCAGGGTCTGAACAAAGCGGAAACCGCTGAAAAGTATGGCGACGAGCAGGTGAAACAGTGGCGTCGTGGTTTTGCGGTGACTCCGCCGGAACTGACTAAAGATGATGAGCGTTATCCGGGTCACGATCCGCGTTACGCGAAACTGAGCGAGAAAGAGCTGCCACTGACGGAAAGCCTGGCGCTGACCATTGACCGCGTGATCCCTTACTGGAATGAAACCATTCTGCCGCGTATGAAGAGCGGTGAGCGCGTCATCATCGCTGCACACGGTAACTCGTTACGTGCGCTGGTGAAATATCTCGATAACATGAGCGAAGAAGAGATTCTTGAGCTGAATATCCCGACCGGCGTGCCGCTGGTTTATGAGTTTGACGAGAACTTCAAACCGCTGAAACGCTATTATCTGGGTAATGCTGATGAGATCGCGGCGAAAGCAGCAGCCGTTGCGAACCAGGGTAAAGCGAAGTAAACGTCATTCGTTTAAAAATGAGAAAGCCGACTGCAAGTGAGTCGGCTTTTTTGTTTGTCGTTGCTAACAATGGAGCACATTGCCTGATGCGACGCTGCGCGTCTTATCAGGGCTGCAAACGTACAGTCATAGCGATTCGACTATAAATTACCCGCGACGCGCTTTTACTGCATTCGCCAGTTGACGTAACAGAGCATCGGTATCATCCCAGCCAATGCAGGCATCGGTGATGCTCTTGCCATAAGCCAGCGGTTCCCCGCTCTCCAGGCTCTGATTGCCTTCCACCAGATGGCTTTCCACCATCACGCCAATAATAGCCTTTTCGCCACCGGCAATCTGCTGGCAAACGTCAGCACAAACATCCATCTGCTTTTTGAATTGTTTTGACGAGTTAGCATGGCTGAAATCGATCATCACCTGTGCTGGCAGGCCTGCTTTGTTCAGCCCTTCTTTCACTTCAGCAACGTGCTTCGCGCTGTAGTTAGGCTCTTTACCGCCGCGCAGAATGATATGGCAATCGCCGTTACCGCTGGTATTCACAATCGCCGAATGCCCCCATTTCGTTACGGACAGGAAGCAGTGCGGCGCACCGGCGGCATTAATAGCATCGATAGCCACTTTAATCGTACCATCAGTGCCATTTTTGAAGCCTACCGGGCAAGAAAGACCAGACGCCAGTTCGCGGTGCACCTGCGATTCCGTAGTACGTGCGCCAATTGCGCCCCAGCTCATCAGGTCAGCGAGATATTGTGGGGTGATCATATCCAGGAATTCACCCGCCGCTGGCAGACCGCTGTCGTTAATATCGAGCAGCAATTTGCGGGCAATACGCAGACCGTCGTTGATCTGGAAGCTGTTATCCATATGCGGATCGTTAATCAGCCCTTTCCAGCCCACCGTTGTACGCGGCTTTTCAAAATAGACGCGCATTACGATTTCCAGCTCATCTTTCAGCTCTTCACGCAGCGCCAGCAAGCGAGTGGCATACTCTTTTGCTGCGACAGGATCATGGATTGAGCATGGGCCAATCACCACCAACAGGCGATCATCATTACCTTTCAGGATCTTATGGATCGCTTTTCGGGCATGGGCGACCGTATTCGCGGCATTTTCAGTAGCGGGGAATTTTTCCAGCAATGCGACAGGAGGAAGTAACTCTTTGATTTCTTTGATGCGTAAATCGTCGTTCTGATAATTCATGTCTGTTCCAGTGTTGCCATACTTATCTTAGTGAATGCAATACTTCCAATCTATATCTTCCGTCAGAATGTGTAAACGGGGTTTTACACTATGAACGGATTAATCCTGGAATTAGCAAGAAAAACGCCAGATTGTCGCGAAAAACGAGATCTCTCCTACAATTTCTAACTGTAACTCCTTTGTTTGTTAATTATTTCAAGATTCTCTGCTGGGTATCTTTGCCTGGCTGAAATCTTAAACCATTGCCTTATATTCACCTGCAAATGCACTGTTGGAAGAGGTTATCCGACATAACGACCATAACAGGAGCATCCTATGAAAATGACAAAACTGGCCACACTATTTTTGACTGCCACTCTAAGCCTTGCCAGCGGTGCCGCACTGGCTGCCGATAGCGGAGCACAAACTAATAACGGCCAGGCAAACGCCGCAGCTGATGCGGGCCAGGTAGCCCCTGACGCCCGTGAAAATGTCGCGCCAAATAACGTCGACAATAACGGGGTAAATACCGGTTCTGGTGGCACAATGCTGCATTCGGATGGTTCTTCAATGAACAATGACGGAATGACCAAAGATGAAGAGCACAAGAACACCATGTGCAAAGATGGCCGCTGTCCTGATATCAATAAAAAAGTCCAAACCGGTGATGGCATCAACAATGATGTCGATACCAAAACCGACGGTACCACGCAGTAACCCTGCGAAATAGCCAATAATGGGAGAGCGGAGTCTCTCCCTTTTAATTTTTCCCTTCTAAAAGCAGTATGATGTCATAAAGTTAAGTGAGAATAATTAAGGGATGACTCGTCATGGCGCACTCACACTCACACACTTCCTCACACCTGCCAGAAGATAATAATGCTCGTCGCTTGTTGTATGCTTTCGGCGTGACTGCCGGGTTTATGCTCGTAGAAGTCATTGGTGGTTTTCTTTCCGGTTCTCTGGCATTGCTGGCCGATGCGGGTCATATGTTGACCGATACTGCCGCCCTGCTTTTCGCCCTACTCGCAGTGCAATTTTCCCGTCGTCCTCCCACCATTCGCCACACTTTCGGTTGGCTAAGATTGACCACGCTCGCGGCGTTTGTGAATGCCATCGCCCTGGTGGTGATTACTATTTTGATTGTCTGGGAGGCGATAGAACGCTTCCGCACTCCGCGTCCGGTCGAGGGCGGCATGATGATGGCAATTGCCGTGGCTGGGCTGCTGGCAAATATACTTTCTTTCTGGTTACTTCATCACGGCAGCTAAGAGAAAAACCTCAACGTGCGAGCAGCGGCACTGCATGTGCTCGGGGACCTGCTGGGTTCGGTTGGGGCTATTATTGCCGCGTTGATTATTATCTGGACCGGCTGGACACCTGCTGACCCCATTCTCTCAATACTGGTGTCGCTTCTGGTTCTGCGTAGCGCGTGGCGACTGTTGAAAGATAGCGTGAATGAATTACTTGAAGGTGCACCGGTATCGCTGGATATCGCCGAACTGAAGCGTCGTATGTGCCGGGAAATCCCGGAAGTCCGCAATGTGCACCATGTACATGTATGGATGGTAGGCGAGAAGCCGGTGATGACGCTGCATGTGCAGGTGATCCCGCCACACGATCACGATGCCTTGTTAGATCAGATCCAACACTACCTGATGGATCACTATCAGATTGAGCACGCCACTATTCAGATGGAATATCAACCTTGTCATGGGCCAGACTGCCACCTGAATGAAGGGGTGTCTGGCCATTCACATCATCACCATTAATGGGACAGCGCGCGTGAACCTCTTTCGCGTGCGCTGTTGATCCACATCCGGCTGCCGTTGAGGGCAATAAAGGTCAGGATGATGTACTCCAGAGACATGGCGTAAACGCCCTGAAGTGCAAAAATAACGACGCTAATCACGTTAATAATCACCCACAACAGCCAGTTTTCCACATACTTACGCGTCATCAGAATCATTGCCACGATAGATAACACCATCATGCATGAATCCCAGAACGGGAAAGCGTCCGGTTGCAGTTCAGGCATCACAACCTGTAATCCTAATGCTTGCATGATCATGACTGCCACGCGGGTCAAAAATGCAAACACCGGATTGATAAATACCGTCATCAGACCAATCGAAACAACGCAAACCGCCAACCAGCTTAGCGCCTTCGGCAATGGCAACCAGCGAATTTTCAACTCCGCCTCGTTCTGACTGGTTTGTCGCGACCACGCATGCCAGCCGTAAATATTCGCGGCAAAGAAAAACATCTGTAATAGCAGGCTGGCATACAGCTGAATCTGAAAGAAAATAATGCCAAACAAGGTGACGTTGATCAGGCCAAAAAAGTAGTTGCTGATCTTCTCCAGACTGGCAAGGCCAATACACAGCAACCCGGCGATTGTGCCTACCGCTTCGATCCATGAGAGATCATAACCGCCTGCCCCTATTGGTATATGTACCAGGATATTCTGCACACTAAAAAAATCCATCTTTCCCCCAAAGCGTAACGTTACGCCTTATTATTCGTTATCCACGTAGTGTAGCCGCAAATTCCAGCATACGATTGAGCGGCACCAGCGCCCTCTCTCGCAGCCTTTCATCAACATGAACCTCGTGATTGCTTCCTTCCTGTTCTAATGCCTCTGCGATAGCCTGAAGGCCATTCATGGCCATCCACGGACAATGCGCGCAGCTGCGGCAGGTTGCACCCTCACCCGCGGTTGGTGCTTCCAGTAACTCTTTATCTGGCACCGCCTGCTGCATTTTGTAGAAAATGCCCCGATCGGTTGCCACGATAAGTCGCTGATGTGGCAATGTTTTCGCAGCAGCGATCAGTTGACTGGTGGAACCGACCGCATCCGCCATATCGACAATAGCTTGCGGTGATTCTGGATGCACCAGTATGGCAGCATCCGGGTATTCTTCTTGCAAGCGGGTTAACGCCTGAGTCTTAAATTCATCATGCACAATGCAGGCACCCTGCCAGCATAAAATGTCTGCGCCCGTCTGTTTTTGCACGTAACGCCCCAGATGTTTGTCGGGTGCCCAGATGATTTTTTCACCCAAACTATCCAGATGATCAATAAGTTCGACGGCAATGCTTGAAGTTACCACCCAATCTGCGCGCGCTTTTACCGCAGCAGAAGTGTTGGCGTAGACGACGACAGTACGATCGGGATGGGCATCGCAAAATGCGTTAAATTCTTCAACAGGGCAGCCGAGATCCAGTGAACATTCAGCCTGAAGTGTCGGCATCAGAATTGTTTTTTCCGGACTGAGAATTTTGGCGGTTTCTCCCATAAATCTCACCCCAGCGACTAACAACGTAGAAGCGGGATGCTTTGCACCGAAGCGCGCCATTTCCAGAGAATCAGAAATACAGCCACCGGTTTCTTCTGCCAGTTGTTGAATTTCGGGATCGGTATAGTAGTGGGCAACCATCACCGCATTACGTTCTTTTAGCAGACGTTTTATCTTCTCGCGGTAATACGCTTTTTCATCAATGCTTAACGGCGTCGGCTTCGGGGGGAAAGGATAAATCGCCGTGTCTGGATCAAACATCACGCTCATCTTACCATCTCGTTTTACAGGCTTAACGTTAAAACCGACATGAGCGTAATATTCGCTGTTATCGGTGAAATTTGTTTTATATGCTAAACAAGATAGTCGAATGGTGGGGAAAAGTCACTCGAATTACGCCTAATTCCACCGACGTAGAGTTGCTTGCACAGTAAGCTCTGACGATGTCATCAGGTTTACAAAGTGAAATTGAGGATACCTGAATAGCAAAAAAGCGCCTTTAGGGCGCTTTTTTACATTGGTGGGTCGTGCAGGATTCGAACCTGCGACCAATTGATTAAAAGTCAACTGCTCTACCAACTGAGCTAACGACCCCTTGCGGGATTATGCTGCTTTAATCATTCAGGATGGTGGGTCGTGCAGGATTCGAACCTGCGACCAATTGATTAAAAGTCAACTGCTCTACCAACTGAGCTAACGACCCATACGGGTGTTACCTGAAAGATTTCTACTCGGAACCAATCTTTAAAATTGGTGGGTCGTGCAGGATTCGAACCTGCGACCAATTGATTAAAAGTCAACTGCTCTACCAACTGAGCTAACGACCCGAGTGGTGGGTGATGACGGGATCGAACCGCCGACCCCCTCCTTGTAAGGGAGGTGCTCTCCCAGCTGAGCTAATCACCCGATACTGCGCTGGATACTACAAACTACTTCCACCGAACCCACCGTAATTAGTGGTGGGTCGTGCAGGATTCGAACCTGCGACCAATTGATTAAAAGTCAACTGCTCTACCAACTGAGCTAACGACCCGGTGGTGGGTGATGACGGGATCGAACCGCCGACCCCCTCCTTGTAAGGGAGGTGCTCTCCCAGCTGAGCTAATCACCCGATACTACGCTGGATACTACAACTAACTATGTTAGTGGTGGGTCGTGCAGGATTCGAACCTGCGACCAATTGATTAAAAGTCAACTGCTCTACCAACTGAGCTAACGACCCACTTTTTCGTTGCTTTCGGTTTGTTTGATATCCCGTGGCAACGGCGGCATATATTACTGATTTCAGACTTGAGCGCAACAAAAATTTCGATGCAGATCACTCAACTGCTTATGATTCGCACGACACGACCAGAAATAATGCGACTTCTGGTCGTGCGTTATGCATTACATCGCGTTCAGACGTTTTTGCGCCTGTTTAGCGCCATCAGTACCAGGGTATTTACTGATAACCTGCTGGTATACGGCTTTCGCTTTTGCGGTGTCACCTTTGTCCTGCATGATGACGCCGACTTTAAACATCGCATCTGCAGCCTTCGGTGACTTCGGATAGTTTTTCACTACCGAAGCAAAATAATACGCCGCATCATCTTTTTTACCCTTGTTGTAGTTTAACTGACCCAGCCAATAATTGGCGTTTGGCAGGTAAGTTGAATCAGGGTAATTTTTGATGAAATTCTGAAATGCCACCATTGCGTCATCCTGGCGGGATTTATCCTGCACCAGCGCAATAGCTGCATTGTAATCCGTGTTTGCATCACCGCTTTTCACCGGCGCGCCAGCATTCGCAGTACCAGCATCAGCTGTCGGCGTCGTTGATGCCGCCGCACCGCTTTGATCACCGCTGGTTGATTGCGCCGCTGCACCACCGCTGCTGAGGCTGTCGATCTGCAACAGGATCTGCTTTTGCCGCTCCACGACCTGATTCAGTTGATACTGATTTTCCTGAATCTGACCGCGCAGGGAATCAATATCGGATTGATTATCAGAGAGTTGTTGCTGGAGTTGGGTTAAAAGCTGGCTGTGAGCATTTGAAATACGCTCAAGTTGAGTGACGCGGTCTTCGACCGAGCCTGAGCCGACACTACTGATTGGTGCCTGAGCAAAAGCGGCCCAGGGGGCCGCTATACCAACCAGTAACGACAGACTCAATAGTTGATGTCTGTAGTTACTGCTCATGCAATTCTCTTAGTAAACCAGTACCGCACGACGGTTTTTGGAGTATGCCGCTTCGTCATGACCCAGTACTGCAGGTTTTTCTTTACCGTAAGAAACGATGGAGATCTGGTCTGCAGAAACGCCTTTACCCTGCAGGTACATCTTAACGGCGTTCGCACGACGTTCACCCAGGGAGATGTTGTATTCCGGAGTACCACGTTCGTCCGCGTGACCTTCTACGGTGACTTTGTAAGACGGGTTGCTACGCAGGAAGTTTGCGTGTGCATCCAGCATTTGAGCGAAGTCAGAACGGATATCGTACTTGTCCAGATCGAAGTAAACGATGTTGTTCTGCTGCAGCTGTTGCATTTGCAGACGAGCCTGCTCTTCGGAAGACATGTTGCCGTTGCCGCCGTTCGCATCCATACCAGTGCCGGCACCCAGCATGCCTTCGCTGCCGTCATTGCTGGCGTTCTTGTTGGAAGAACATGCCGCAATTGCCATAACAGGCAGAGCAATCATCAGCCCTTTCAGCACTTTGTTCAGTTGCATTTCAATGATTCCTTTACTATTCAATTAATTATTATCACAGATACGGCGACCAGGCAGGGAATTTGACCTGTCCATCAGTTGCCGGAAGACGCGCTTTGAAACGCCCATCTGTAGAAACCAAATTCAGCACGGATCCCATCCCCTGAGAAGAGCTGTAGATTACCATAGTGCCGTTAGGTGCCAGACTTGGCGTTTCATCCAGGAACGTGGACGACAGAACTTGTACGCCTCCCGTTGCCAGATCTTGTTTGGCAATGTGCTGCTGCCCACCATTGGAGCTGACCATTACCATAAATTTACCGTCGCTGCTGACATCCGCATCCTGGTTCTGCGAACCTTCCCAGGTAATACGTTGTGGCGCACCGCCGTTGATATTCACTTTATAAACCTGTGGACGACCGGCCTGGTCAGAAGTAAATGCCAGGTTCTGGCTATCCGGGAACCAGGTCGGTTCGGTATTGTTACTGCGACCATCAGTCACCTGGCGGATCTGACCAGAAGCCAAATCCATTACGTACAGGTTCAGACTACCGGTTTTCGACAAGGCGAATGCCAGTTTGCTGCCGTCTGGCGAGAATGCAGGTGCACCGTTGTGACGCGGGAATGAAGCCACCTGACGTACAGCGCCATTTGCCAGCGTCTGAATAACCAGCGCGGAACGACCGCTTTCGAAGGTCACATAAGCCAGTTTAGAACCGTCTGGTGACCACGCCGGAGACATCAGCGGCTGCGGTGAACGGTGAACGACAAACTGGTTGTAACCGTCATAGTCAGATACGCGCAGTTCATACGGGAACTGACCGCCGTTGGTCTGAACAACGTAGGCAATACGGGTACGGAACGCACCTTTAATGCCGGTCAGTTTTTCAAACACTTCATCACTGGCGGTATGACCAGCATAACGCAGCCACTGCTTGTTCACTTTGTACGAGTTCTGAGCAAGTACAGTACCCGGTGCGCCGCCAGTGTCAACAAGTTGATAAGCAACATTGTAAGAGCCGTCCGGATTCGGAGTGACCTGACCGACAACTACAGCGTCAATGCCCAGTGCGGACCATGCAGCTGGTTGTACTTCCTGCGCACTACCCGGCTGCTGTGGCAGACGAGCGCGATCTAACGGATTAAATTTACCGCTGTTACGCAAGTCAGCAGCAACGATGCCGCCAATATCTTCAGGTGCCGCACCAGGCCCCGCCCACTGGAAAGGAACAACACCAATAGGACGACCGGAATCTACACCGCTGTCGATCACAATGCGGACTTCAGCATGCAGAACTGATGCCCACAGTATGAGAAAACCAAATGCTACTCGTAATGCCTGCTTCATCATATCTCCCTTATCTGGACCGATGGCCCACGATAATTTAGCAGAATGTTAACAAACTAAAATACACAAAACTACCAGAACCCCGTGGCAACCGGTGCCTGATGTTGACCGTCCGAACAGTCAACATCGCGATTACGGTTTGAAGTCCAATGGCGCGTTTTTGAACACTTCATATACTGCCTGGCTTGGTGGTTTCGGGATCTTCGCAAGTTTAGCTGCTGCTAACGCAGCCTGACAAAGTGCGGGATCGCCACCTTCAGGTTTGATATCCAGTAACATGCCATCGGGTGCCAGTTTTATGCGCAGCGTACAGGTTTTGCCTGCATAGGACGATGCGTCATAGAACTTACTTTCGATAGCAGATTTAATCTGCCCGGCATAGTTATTGATATCGGCCCCTGATGCGCCATTGTTTTTAGTATTACCACTCCCGGCTGGCGAAGCATTGTTCCCTTTCGCCCCTCCCCCCGTTTTCGGTGCATTCTTACCAGAGCTTAGCTCACCGAAAATATCATCTGCCTCTGCGGCAGCTTTTGCTGCAGCGGCTTTTTCAGCTGCTGCTTTTGCAGCTGCCGCTTTTGCAGCTGCCGCTTTTTTGTCTGCGGCGGCTTTTTCTGCCGCTGCTTTCTTATCAGCTGCTGCCTTTTCAGCAGCCGCTTTTTCTGCTGCTTTTTTGTCGGCTGCAGCTTTCTCTGCTGCCGCTTTCTTATCAGCTGCAGCCTTTTCAGCAGCCGCTTTCTTCTCAGCTTCTGCTTTGGCTTTTTCAGCAGCTTCAGTTGCCGCTTTCTTTCTTGCTTCAGCTGCAGCTGCTTCTGCCGCTTCCGCTTTCTTCTTCAGTGCCGCCGCGGCTGCCTCGGCTTTTTTCTGCGCTTCGGCTGCGGCTTTGGCGGCTTCTGCTTCTGCTTTTTTCTTCGCGTCTGCAGCCGCTTTCTTCGCTGCTTCTTCCGCAGCTTTTGCATCCGCTTCAGCCTTCGCTTTAGCATCTGCCGCCGCTTTCGCTGCCGCTTCTTCCGCTTGCTTCTGCTTTAACTCGGCCTGTTTTGCGGCTTCTTCAGCCTGCTTTTTCTGTTCCTGAGCCGCTAACCGCTCTTTCTCAAGTTGCTTCAGGCGTTCCTGTTCAGCCGCTTGTTTCTCACGCAGTTCTTCAGCAGCCTGCTGTTCCTTCATCTTGCGCTGCTCATCAGAACGCTTCGCGCTTGATTCCTGGCTTTGCATGCGTTTGTACTGCTCAACTACCGCACCTGAATCAACCATGACAGCGTCGATGGACGAACCACCGCCGCCTCCGGCTGAAGCTTCTATATTCTCATCGAACGAACTCCAGATCAGCGCCGCAAATAAGATGACATGCAGCACTGCTGAAATAATTATCGCCCGTTTGAGCTTGTCGTTTTGTTCGGTTGCCTTTGACACTCTCGGTTTCCAAAAACTGTTCGCCTGTTACCCGCTCTCTTTCAAGCAAGGGAAACGCAGATGTTTAGATAGGCTGCGTCATTAAACCAACCGATTTCACACCCGCACTATGTAACAAGTTCAGTGCTTTAATTATTTCATCGTAAGGCACATCTTTTGCGCCACCGATCAGAAAGACCGTTTTCGGGTTGGCCTTGAAACGGCTGGACACTTCCGCCACCACCTGCTCTGGTGGTAAACGCTCCAGGCGATCTTTCTCAACCACCACGGTGTACTGACCAATACCAGACACTTCAACAATCACTGGCGGATTATCGTTACTGCTCACCGCCTGTGATTCAGTAGCGTCTGGCAGATCGACCTCCACGCTCTGGGTGATGATGGGCGCTGTCGCCATAAAGATCAGCAACAGCACCAGCAGTACGTCCAGCAACGGTACAATGTTGATTTCGGACTTGAGATCGCGACGACCTCGTCCACGCGCTCTGGCCATGGCTTACCCCTTGTTGCTCTCGCTAACGGTAAACGCCTGGCGGTGCAGAATCGCGGTAAACTCTTCCATAAAGTTGTCGTAATTCAGTTCCAGTTTGTTTACGCGCTGGTTGAGGCGGTTATAAGCCATTACCGCCGGAATTGCGGCGAACAGACCAATTGCCGTCGCAATCAACGCTTCTGCGATACCGGGCGCAACCATTTGCAGTGTCGCTTGTTTTACTGCCCCGAGGGCGATAAAGGCGTGCATGATCCCCCAGACCGTACCAAACAGACCAATATACGGGCTGATGGAGCCAACCGTACCGAGGAACGGAATGTGCGTTTCCAGATTTTCAAGTTCACGGTTCATGGAGATACGCATAGCACGCGACGCCCCTTCCACTACGGCTTCCGGCGCATGGCTATTGGCACGATGCAGGCGCACAAACTCTTTGAACCCGCTGTAAAAGATTTGTTCCGAACCAGTCAGATTGTCCCGTTTCCCCTGACTCTCTTGATAGAGGCGAGAGAGTTCGATTCCAGACCAGAATTTATCTTCAAACGCTTCGGCTTCACGCGCCGCTGCGTTAAGAATACGGGTCCGCTGGATAATAATGGCCCAGGATGCGATTGAAAAACCAATCAAAATCAACATGATAAGTTTAACCAGAAGGCTAGCCTTCAGGAACAAATCAAGGATATTCATGTCAGTCACTGCTTAAACTCCGCGACAATAGACTTGGGAAGCGCACGAGGCTTCATTTTGAGTGGGTCAACGCAAACAACCAGAACCTCTGCTTCATTCAGCAAAGTATTCTCGGCGTTGACAATACGTTGCGTGAAAACCAAAGAGGTGCCACGCATTGATGTTATTTCAGTCTGTATTTCGAGCATATCGTCGAGCCGCGCAGGTGCGTAATATTCCACCGTCATTTTACGTACCACAAAGGCAACGCGTTCAGCCATCAGCGCCTGTTGACTGAAGTGATGATGACGCAGCATCTCTGTGCGTGCTCTTTCATAAAAAGCGACGTAACTGGCGTGGTACACCACACCACCGGCATCGGTATCTTCATAGTAGACGCGAACCGGCCATCGAAACAGCGTTGTATTCACTTTACATCCCGGTAATGCAACAAAAGTTAGAGCTTTTAAACGCTGCTACTATACGCGCGCGATTGAGGTTTGGGAATGAGGGCAAGTTAAGGGAGCGTAAAAATTTATGGGCCTGAAGCGGCCCATAAATTTTTAAAGAGAATTCTGATTTAAAAGAAGAAGAAAATCAGCCCGACAATGAGAACAATATCGGCAAGCAAAGGGCAAAAAATCCCTTGCCAGAGAACCTTCTGCGGACGAAAGCCCACGCCGTGAATCACACCAGCACAGACGGCCCACATCAGCAATAAACCATGCCAGATTTCCAGTTCACTGGTCTTCGCGGCGAAACGTGACGGGTCCCAAAACATACATCCTGCTAACAGAAGCGCCATCACGAAGGAAAGCGCCCGCAGGGGGCGCTTGTCCATTACCGCATACAAGGTTGCGATAATCTTACTCATCAGATGTCTTCTTGACCGGCTTTGCCTGATTCGACGTGCTCAAGCGCCAGCGCGGTGATTACCCCAAACGAACAGGCAAGAAGCGTTCCCAGAATCCATGCGAAATACCACATTTTTAGCTCCTTACTTAGTACAGAGAGTGGGTGTTACGTTCAATATCTTCTTTGGTGATACGACCGAACATTTTCCAGTAACACCAGGCGGTGTAGAGCAGAATGATCGGTACCAGAACCACCGCAACCCAGGTCATGACGTTAAGCGTCAGCTGGCTGGAAGTTGCATCCCACATTGTCAGACTTGCGTTCATCATGGTGCTGGACGGCATCACAAACGGGAACATTGCGATACCGGCAGTCAGGATGATGCAGGCCAGCGTCAGGGAGGAGAACACAAACGCCCACGCGGCTTTATCCATACGTGCAGTCAGGATGGTCAGCAGCGGCAGAACCACACCCAGTGCCGGAATAGCCCACAGAATTGGCGTGTTGTTGAAGTTAACCAGCCATGCGCCAGCTTCACGAACCACTTCTTTATTCAGCGGGTTAGAGGCTGCGTAATGGTCCATTGTCGATTTCACGACATAACCATCGATACCGTACATCACCCATACGCCAGCCAGTGCGAAGCAGACCAGTGTCACCAGTGCCGCCACCTGAGCCGTTGCACGGGTACGCAGGTGCAGTTCGCCCACGGTACGCATTTGCAGATAGGTTGCGCCCTGAGTAATGATCATCCCTACGCTCACCACGCCTGCCAGCAGGCCGAACGGGTTAAGCAGCTGGAAAAAGTTACCGGTGTAGTACAGACGCAGATATTCATCAACGTTGAACGGTACGCCCTGCAACAGGTTACCGAACGCTACACCAATCACCAGCGGCGGAACGAAGCTACCAATGAAGATGCCCCAGTCCCACATGTTACGCCAGCGGGTTTCTTCAATCTTGGAGCGGTAGTCAAAACCGACCGGACGGAAGAACAAAGACGCCAGCACGAGGATCATCGCCACATAGAAGCCGGAGAACGCAGCGGCATAGACCATCGGCCAGGCAGCAAAGAGTGCGCCGCCCGCGGTGATCAGCCAAACCTGGTTACCGTCCCAGTGTGGTGCAATGGAGTTAATCATAATTCGACGCTCGGTGTCGTTACGACCGAGGAAACGGGTGAGCATGCCCACCCCCATGTCGAAACCGTCAGTGACTGCAAAACCAATCAGCAGAACGCCAACCAGCAGCCACCAGATAAAACGCAATACTTCATAATCGATCATTTGACGACTCCTGTCTTAGCGTGCCGGCTGAGTAGTCGTGGAAGACTGCTCAAAGTGATAGCGACCGGTTTTCAGGCTGCTTGGGCCGAGGCGTGCAAACTTGAACATTAAGAACAATTCTGCCACCAGGAACAGGGTATACAGGCCGCAAATCAGCACCATTGAGAAGATGAGATCGCCTGCGGTCAGTGACGAGTTCGCCACAGCTGTCGGTAGCACTTCACCGATAGCCCACGGTTGGCGGCCATATTCAGCCACAAACCAGCCCGCTTCTACAGCAATCCACGGCAGCGGAATACCGTACAGCGCGGCGCGCAGCAGCCATTTTTTCTCGCCAATGCGGTTGCGGATGACACTCCAGAAAGAGAGCGCGATGATTGCCAGCAGCAGGAAGCCACACGCCACCATGATACGGAACGCGAAGTACAGCGGCGCTACACGCGGAATGGAGTCTTTGGTTGCCTGTTGAATCTGCGCTTCAGTCGCATCAGCCACGTTTGGCGTATAGCGTTTCAGCAGCAGACCGTAACCGAGGTCTTTCTTCATGCTATTGAACTGGTCACGAACCGCCTGGTCGGTAGAACCAGAACGCAGTTGCTCGAGCAGAGAGTACGCCTTCATCCCGTTACGAATGCGTTCTTCATGCTGCACCATCAGTTCTTTCAGGCCGATAACTGGAGTATCCACGGAACGCGTTGCAATGATGCCCAGCGCGTAAGGGATCTGGATCGCAAATTTGTTCGTCTCCTCTTCCTGATCAGGAATGCCGAACAGAGTAAAGGCAGCAGGCGCAGGTTGCGTTTCCCACTCGGCTTCAATAGCAGCCAGTTTGGTTTTCTGCACGTCGCCCATTTCGTAACCAGATTCATCACCCAGAACAATAACAGACAGAACGGCAGCCATACCGAAGCTGGCAGCGATAGCAAAGGAGCGTTTAGCGAAGGCGAAGTCACGACCTTTCAGCATATACCATGCGCTGATACCGAGGATGAACATCGCGCCAGTCACATAACCAGACGCTACAGTGTGAACGAATTTCACCTGAGCAACCGGGTTAAGCACCAGCTCGGAGAAGCTCACCATCTCCATACGCATAGTTTCAAAGTTGAAATCGGACGCGATTGGGTTTTGCATCCAGCCGTTCGCAACCAGAATCCACAGTGCGGACAGGTTTGAACCGAGCGCCACCAGCCAGGTGACACACATATGCTGAACTTTACCCAAACGATCCCAACCGAAGAAGAACAGACCTACAAAGGTGGATTCGAGGAAGAAGGCCATTAGACCTTCGATTGCCAGCGGCGCACCGAAGATATCCCCTACATAGTGGGAATAGTAAGACCAGTTAGTCCCGAACTGGAACTCCATGGTCAGACCGGTAGCCACACCCAGAGCGAAGTTGATACCAAACAACTTGCCCCAGAACTTGGTCATATCTTTATAAATCTGTTTGCCGGAAAGGACGTAGACCGTTTCCATAATGGCCAGCAGGAACGCCATACCGAGCGTCAGTGGCACAAAAAGGAAGTGGTACATCGCGGTCAAGGCAAACTGTAAGCGCGACAGTTCGACTATATCTAACATCATGACTCCTTGCTCATCGCATGAAGACTCCGAGAGTGAACCCCGTTAGAAAGGGTCACACGCATGCCCCAATACAAAATTATTTGCTCGCCTCTATCGTTGCCATTTCATCAAAAGAGGAAAAGACAATGATAAAAAAGTTACAAATATGTTAATGAATAAACCAAATTGATCCCGTAATTATATTACGCCGCAAAATCCTTACAATAAACAGGTTTTTATTGAGCAAATTTGCATTTTTCGACAGTGATCAATTTATAGCGAAATTGTCACGATCTCACCAATTTGATCTACGACAATTTATCGTGTTTTGCAGATTTTTTTCAAGAATTAAAAATTGATTTATATCAAAACCAACCAAATATGTTAATTATGTATAAACCATAGATCATTGGTGATTTTATTGTTAATTTATTGTGAAATATTTATGCAACACAATTATTACAATGAAAAGGTATAGATAAAAAACCAGTGTTTTATTTAACAGAACCGCCTTATCCACTTTTTATAATACCAATTGATTAGATTAGCCAATTTGTTGCTATTTTACATAACATATTTTTATCAAAGTTAATTGATTGTTGCCTTTATGAGCACCGGCCGTAAGCACGTTATGTTATTGTTTCATTAGTAATAATCACTTAAATGTATCGATGAAACAGGTATGACTTAGCGGGAGTGATTGTTTCTGAGTGAACAGAGACCACTTTAGCCTGATAAATGAAAAATGAGCGATTTTTGCAAGTTAGTTTTTCTATAGCCGAGTACGCTCAGCGCCTCGCTTGATTACAATGAGGTTGCTGCTATGAGTCCTGATAATATCGGTTCGGCTGTCAATCGCTTCTCAGGTTGGCCATCTAATGATCCTCTAAAAACAGATAACGAATCAATGACATCACCCGTGGCTGTGCAGGTAATAAAGATGATTGCCGCCATCCTTGACCCATATCGGATAGTCGTTGGAATCGATACACTTTATACAACGCAGCGCGAAACATTTACCTCAGAGAGTCAACAGCTCATTGAATCAGCATTGCAAACACTTCATGTGATAAATTTAAATAACCTGGAAACAAATCTCGATGAGGACGGTCACTATCTGGCTTTTGGATATAACGTTGACACTCCTGACAGAATAACCGTTTCTGCTTATAATGAAAAAAAGCCTGGCTGCTATGGCCAATGTCTTTTAATACAGGATGACGAAACAGACTTATTTAACCTGATAAAAGTTAAAATTTTTGAAGCCAGGCATAATTATGTCGCTCAATTGATGAGAGATCCGGAATTTATGTTCAAATTTAGTTATAGCGCTCAACAAAATAGATTAGAACCTCATCTTCTGGTTCCCACTTATTTCCCTCTAAAAACAAACGAACCGGTTACGCAAGAGGATGTACTGTTACTTTATCGTTTCTTTAAAATGGATGGTGATTTTAATATATTAACATCAGATGAATACATGAGTATCATGACACCTCTGATGAAGTGTGAGCGTAGCATCCACGACCACAACAGGTATGTGACGGGCAAAGATACCCTTCTTCTGGACTATCCTCCTTCTGGTAACCAGATATATTTCCATATTTTTCCTGACGAATCAGCAACACTAGTCCTTTATTTTTCAAACAATGACATTGAATGTTTCGTCTTTGAAAGAGATATTCCGAGCCAGTATCGCTTTTTCAAAATGTTTACCAATCTGGCACTGGTTATTGATCAGTTAACTGATGCCAATCAAATACTTTAATTTTTATATATTCCCTGTGGCAAATATTGCTAAACAATGCCTGGGGATTAATTTTTATTACTCACGGAAAGATTTAAATAATGATCCCATCTCAAATCTCTTTCAACACCCTTCCTGTCAATGCAACATACGCTTCAGAGACAACAGTTGACACACAAAAATTCTCTGACATCCTCTACTCAGCGGGGTGTTCCCTAAAGGATCTGGCTTATCTGAGCAGATGTCTGGCATCAATACATCCGACTATCGCCAAAAACATTTATGAAACAGAAAATCTCAGCGATCAAAAATTACTACATATTGATTGCCGTAGTACAAATGAAATCAAGATAAATATCTTTTTTGGTCAACAACGAGAAGGATTAATTGAAATTAATTCTGACACTGTCATTTTTTCGATATTGTCTTCATTAATTGACTCCGCCATTTCTAAATTTCAACACCAAATCCCCGTTAACGGTTCAGTTAATCGTGAACTATTGTATGAGGATTATACTGATTAAATCCACCCAGTCGCGAAAATGGCCTGCGTTATTGCCAGAGGTAATAAAACCTTTGATTAACGTTACTCATACTGGTAGCACCTTCATGTACCTCTCTTTTTTACGAAAAATCAAAAGAGCTAACTAAGGTCATAATTCGCATGAATCATTAACCATTTGTTATTTTCAACATTATTTTTACATTAAGCAGAGATGAATTGCAGTGAAATTCGACTTAAATTTTATGAAATGCATTTACTCATGGCTAAACCCATATCACTAAAATGCAAATTAGAAGTAGATCACAAATACCTCAATACACCAAATCAAGTTAATTTTAAAAATTTAACATTCATGACATTAGTTGACATAACACACTGAATTAACATGAGAATTTAACAACATACTTTAAACAATCATTTCCCGAAAGACATTTTGAAAATAGATCAATTGCAACATTACGGTCAGATAAAGACACTCCTGTGATATTAAACCTGTGCCGTTATGAACGGCCATAAATACGACGTGTGTAACTTATTTTACTCTCTGTCTTACAAAGGATTACCCATGAAGAAAGCAACACTTGTGATTGGCGTTATTGGCGCGGACTGCCATGCAGTAGGCAATAAAGTTCTGGACCGCGTTTTTAGCAACCATGGCTTCAGAGTCATTAATCTGGGCGTAATGGTCAGCCAGGACGAATATATTGATGCGGCCATTGAAACTGGCGCTGACGCGATTGTCGTCTCCTCTATCTATGGGCATGGCGATATCGACTGTCTGGGCATGCGCGAACGCTGCATCGAGCGTGGACTGGGGGACATCCTGCTCTATGTGGGCGGTAACCTGGTGGTCGGAAAACATGACTTCGCTGACGTGGAAACCAAATTCAAAGAGATGGGATTTGATCGCGTCTTTGCCCCAAGTCATGACTTAGAAGATGTTTGTCAGCTGATGGCCCACGATATCAACCAACGTCATGACGTTGATACTCGTATTCTTGAAGAGGCAATCTGATGCAAATCGTCTCTGTCGATATTGGATCGACGTGGACCAAAGCAGCCCTCTTCGCCCGGGAGGGGGACGCGTTAACGTTGGTTAACCACGTACTGACCCCAACCACCACCCATCATCTGGCGAAGGGGTTTTTCTCCAGCCTGAACCTGGTGTTAAACGTAGATAATGCCCTCCCCCTGTTTAACAACGGTGAGGTTGCATTGAAGTATTCCTCCTCTGCCAAAGGTGGGCTGGCGGTTGCCGCAATGGGGTTGGTGCCTTCTATCACCCTGGAAACCGCGAAAGTAACCGCTCACTCTGCGGGGGCTAAAATTGCGCAATATTACTCCTACAAGCTGAACCGCCGTGATATCCAGGCACTGGAAGAAACGCAGCCCGATATTCTCTTGTTCACCGGCGGCACCGACGGCGGAGAAGAAAGCTACGGCCTGAATAACGCCCGTGTGCTGGCAGAATCCAAACTCGACTGCGCCATTATTTATGCCGGAAACCGGGATATTCAGGACGAGGTGCAGGAGATCCTAGGGCATAAAGACCTGACCATCGTCGACAACGTTCTGCCCGATCTTGACCATCCGAACCCTTTAGCTGCACGCCAGGCTATCTGCGACATATTCCTTAAACGCATCGTTAAAGGGAAAGGGCTGGATGTCGTTGTTGATAAAACAGGCGAAGAACCAATGCCGACACCGTGGACAGTCTTTGAACTGGTTAAGGCAATCAGTAATGTCGATCACAGCTGGAAAGAGTTCATGCTGATCGACATGGGTGGCGCAACCACCGATGTCTATTCCGCCTGTGCCAACACGCTCTCGCCCGACACCGTTTTACACGGCGTACCGGAACCCTTCGTGAAACGGACGGTGGAAGGCGATCTGGGAATGCGCGTCTCGGCAATGGTGGTTGGTGAAAGTGCGAAAGAGTTAGTCAATGTGAATTTTGCTCAGCAACCCGCACAGCTGGACGCTTTTTATCATTACCTCCGTCATCTAGTCGCTCATCCCGACTACTTACCCGCGAATGCAGAAGAAAAATATTTCGATACCGTCCTGGCCGGACTGTGTGTGGGTTATGCCACCGAAAGACATGCGGGCACCAAAAAAGAGGTCTGCACCTGTGTCGGCAATGTCGATTTACAGATGGGACGTGACCTGACAACCGTGCGTAAAGTCGTCGGAACCGGCGGATGGCTCTCGCGTGCCAGTCAGTTCGATATGCATCACTGGTTGAAATACCGCGAGTTAAACGACGACGGTAAACGCATTCTCTTACCGACCGAATTTGAATATTACCGCGATTCCCGGGGGCTATTACCACTGCTGGCAAACGTCGCCAGAGTCGATCCGCTGGCCGCCGCGCGCACCAGTATTCAATGCTTAACCCTATAACAATTAAGGCTGCAATCAATGGAACTTCGAAATAAGAAATTAACCCATGACGAATTCATGACCGAGCGGCAACAGGTACTGAAAACCTGGGAAACCGGCAAGGATGTTGAAAACTTTGAAGATGGCGTTAAATACCAACAAACCATTCCTGAGCATAAACGCTTCTCTCTTGCCCTGCTGAAAGCAGACAAGGAAGGTAAAACTCTTAGCCAACCGCGCGCAGGCGTGGCGCTGATGGACGAACACATCGAACTACTGAAAACACTACAAGAAGAATGCGATCTGCTGCCGAGCACCATCGACGCATATACCCGTCTGAATCGGTACGAAGAAGCGGCTGTAGGGATTAAAAAATCCATCGAAGCCGGAACCTCTAAACTGAACGGTTTACCGGTCGTTAACCACGGCGTCGCAGCTTGCCGTCGCCTCACCGAAACTTTGCAAAAACCGCTACAGATCCGCCACGGCACGCCAGATGCGCGTCTGCTGGCTGAAATCTCGATGGCCAGCGGCTTTACCAGTTATGAAGGCGGCGGCATTTCCTACAATATTCCGTATGCCAAGCGCGTAACGCTGGAAAAATCGATCCGCGACTGGCAGTACTGCGACCGTTTAATGGGGATGTATGAAGAACACGGGATCCGCATCAACCGCGAACCGTTTGGCCCACTAACGGGTACCCTGATCCCGCCGTTTATCTCGCACTCTATCGCGATAATCGAAGGCTTGCTGGCGCTGGAACAGGGTGTGAAATCTATCACCGTTGGTTATGGACAGGTCGGCAGCCTGACGCAGGATGTTGCGGCGATCCAGTCTCTGCGTGAACTTGCACACGAATATTTTCAGATCTATGGCTATACCGACTATGAATTAAGTACCGTGTTTCACCAGTGGATGGGCGGCTTTCCGGAAGACGAATCGAAAGCGTTCGCTATTATCTCCTGGGGCGCAGCCGTCGCGGGGATGTCTGGTGCCACCAAAGTCATCACCAAAAGTCCGCACGAAGCCTGGGGTATCCCGACTGCCGCTGCCAACATTCAGGGGCTGAAAGCCTCCCGCCAGATGCTCAACATGGTCAACGAGCAGAAATTCCCGCCGTGCCCTGCGGTTGAACTGGAAATTGAACTGATTAAGAGCGAGGTTCGCGCGGTACTGAATAAAGTGTTCGAACTGGGTAATGGTGATATTGCGCGCGGTACGGTGCTGGCATTTGAAGCGGGCGTACTGGATGTGCCGTTTGCGCCAGCCGCCTGCAACGCGGGCAAAATTCTTCCGGTCCGTGACAACACCGGCGCGATACGCGTACTGGAAGCCGGAGCCGTTCCATTGCCAAAAGATATTCTCGACCTCCACCACGATTACGTTGCGGAACGCGCACGCTTTGAAGGACGCCAACCGACATTCCAGATGGTTGTAGATGACATCAATGCTGTATCCCACAGTAAATTAATAGGAAGACCATAATGAAAATAAAACAGGCTCTGTTCACCGCTGGCTACTCCTCATTCTATTTCGATGACCAGCAGGCGATAAAAAACGGAGCGGGTCATGACGGCTTTTTTTATACCGGGGAGCCGGTAACACAGGGGTTTAACGCCGTTCGTCAGGCCGGGGAGTGCGTATCGGTACAGTTGATTCTGGAAAACGGCGCGGTCGCCGTAGGTGACTGTGCTGCCGTACAGTATTCCGGGGCAGGTGGTCGCGATCCACTGTTCCTCGCTGAGCACTTTATTCCGTTCCTCAACGACCATATCAAGCCATTACTGGTAGGCCGCGATGTGGATGCTTTCCTGCCGAATGCCCGTTTCTTCGACAAATTGCGTATTGACGGCAACTTGCTGCATACCGCCGTGCGCTACGGATTATCACAGGCGCTGCTTGATGCTACCGCGCTGGCAACCGGCCGTCTGAAAACTGAAGTGGTCTGTGATGAATGGCAGTTGCCACGCGTGGCGGAATCCATTCCATTATTTGGTCAGAGCGGGGACGATCGATATATCGCCGTCGATAAGATGATCCTTAAGGGCATCGACGTGCTGCCCCATGCACTGATTAATAACGTCGAAGAGAAACTGGGCTTTAAAGGTGAAAAACTGCGCGAATATGTCCGCTGGCTGTCGGATCGTATTCTGAGCAAGCGCACCAGCGCACGCTACCACCCTACCCTGCACATCGATGTATACGGCACTATCGGTCTGATCTTCGATATGGATCCGCTTCGCTGTGCGCAATACATCGCCAGCCTGGAAAAAGAAGCGCAAGGCCTGCCGCTCTACATTGAAGGGCCGGTCGATGCCGGTAACAAGCCCGATCAAATTCGCCTGCTGACCGCGATTACCAAAGAGCTGACGCGCCTCGGTTCCGGCGTGAAAATTGTGGCCGATGAATGGTGTAACACCTACCAGGATATTGTTGATTTCACTGATGCCGCCAGTTGCCACATGGTGCAAATCAAAACCCCGGATCTGGGCAGTATTCACAACATCGTCGATGCAGTTCTTTATTGCAACAGCCACAGCATGGAAGCGTACCAGGGCGGCACCTGCAATGAAACTGATGTCAGTGCCCGCACCTGTGTCCACGTCGCCCTTGCCGCTCGCCCCATGCGTATGCTGGTAAAACCAGGGATGGGCTTTGACGAAGGCCTCGATATCGTCTTCAACGAAATGAATCGTACTATCGCGCTGTTGCAGGCTAAGGATTAACAAATGGCTCGTTCTTTTAAAGTCTTATCGCCAACGGCAATCCTCGGGTATGGATTCCCGGAAGAGAGCTTCCGCAAAGCGATGGCAGAATCGCCCGATCTGATCGCCGTTGATGCAGGCTCTTCCGATCCTGGCCCCCACTACCTCGGGGCGGGCAAACCGTTTACCGATCGCGCAGGGGTCAAGCGTGATTTGCGCTATATGATCACCGCAGGCGTGCAAAATAATATACCGGTGGTGATCGGAACGGCCGGCGGTTCTGGTGCCGCTCCACACCTGGAGTGGTGCCGAGAAATAATTCATGAGATTGCCCGGGAAGAGCAACTCGCGTTCTCGATGGCGCTGATCCCGGCAGACGTTGACAAAGCCATCGTCCACCAGGCGCTGGATAACGGCAAAATCACGGCGCTGGATTTTGTCCCGCCGTTAACCCACGACGCGATTGACGAAAGTACGTATATCGTCGCGCAAATGGGCATCGAACCCTTCCAGCGGGCGCTGAAAGAAGGCGCGCAAGTGGTGCTGGGCGGGCGCGCTTACGACCCGGCCTGCTTTGCTGCGCTCCCGATCATGCAAGGCTTTGATGAAGGTCTGGCGCTGCATTGTGGGAAAATCCTTGAATGCGCGGCAATCGCCGCAACGCCCGGCTCAGGCTCTGACTGTGCGATGGGCATCATTGATGACAACGGCTTTACGCTGAAGACATTTAATCCGAAGCGTAAATTTACCGAAACGTCAGCGGCTGCACACACACTGTATGAGAAATCCGATCCCTACTTCCTGCCTGGACCTGGCGGCGTGTTGAACCTGAAAGGCTGCACATTTAAAGCGGTCAATGACGGCGAAGTGTACGTCAGCGGTTCTAAGCATGAAGAAACGCCGTATGCCCTGAAACTGGAAGGTGCGCGACGGGTGGGCTTCCGCTGTCTGACCATCGCAGGAACGCGCGACCCGATCATGATCGCCGGGATCGATAAAATCATCGATGAAGTCAAAACCAGCGTTTCACGTAACCTGTCGCTCGACGATGACAGCATTCGCATCAATTTCCACCTGTACGGCAAAAACGGGGTGATGGGCGACCATGAACCGATGCAAACTGCCGGGCATGAGCTGGGGATTGTCCTTGATGTAGTTGCACCGACCCAGGAAATTGCCAATAGCGTTTGCTCGCTGGTGCGCTCTACCATGCTGCACTACGGCTATGAAAACCGCATCGCTACCGCAGGCAATCTGGCGTTCCCGTTCTCCCCTTCTGATATCCAGGGCGGGCCGGTATACGAATTTTCCATATATCACCTGATTGAAGCCAACGACGCTCTGCGTTTTGATTTCCATATTGAACAGGTGACGCCAGAAGGAGTTCAGGCATGAAACAGTCAATTGTCTCACTGGCGCAAGTCATTCGTTCGAAAAATGCCGGACCTTACGAACTGGTTTTAGATATTTTATTTAAAACGAAAGAAAACTATGAGCGAGTTAAATCATCAGGGCAATTAACCCCAGAACTGATTGCGCGCTTATATCATGTTGAACCTGACTTTATTCACCGTATTGTCTGGTTTGATCCTTCTAACGCAGTAAAAATCGTCATGCCACGAGATATTATCTCCGGGAATGTAGGTGACAATGATGTCTATGGTGCACAGCAACATGCACCTTTATTAAATATGAGTTTCGATTTGTAAAAATCCGAATACTTTTAGCCAACTGACATCCCGTCACTTATTGCAGTTCAACACTTCAGCTATTTGTAAGGTTGTAATAGCAGGTAGATGCCTGAATCTCTATTCAGGCTTCTACTTCTCCTGATTCTGATTTATCGCCGTGCACCTGATGGAGGAAAAAATGAAGAAAATAAGTTTAACCACGATGATTCTTTTGGCGCTGGTACTTGGAATGATTATCGGCGTAGTGCTCAATAACACTGCTTCACCGGAAACCGCAAAACTCTATGCGCAAGAAATATCGATATTCACGACGATTTTCTTACGACTGATAAAAATGATTATCGCTCCGTTAGTGGTCTCTACCCTGGTGGTAGGTATAGCTAAAATGGGAGATGCCAAAGCCCTTGGTCGTATTTTTTCTAAAACACTCTTTTTATTTATTTGCGCCTCATTGCTGTCAATCGCCTTAGGCTTGATAACAGTAAATTTCTTCATGCCAGGCACAGGAATTAATTTTGTTGCACACGGAGCCGAAACCACCGGAGTGGTCGCGTCAGAACCCTTTACGCTAAAAGTATTTATTTCGCATGCTTTCCCCACCAGCATTGTCGATGCCATGGCGCACAATGAAATTTTGCAAATCGTGGTGTTCTCAATTTTCCTCGGCTGTAGCCTGACGGCGATTGGTGAGAAAGGCAGCGCCATCGTTCACGCCTTAGATTCGCTGGCACATGCCATGTTAAAGCTCACTGGCTACGTCATGCTCTTCGCTCCCCTGACCGTATTCGCCGCTATTTCAGCATTGATTGCTGAACGAGGACTGGCAGTTATGGTGAGCGCCGGGATCTTTATGGGTGAATTTTATTTCACCATGTTGTTACTTTGGGTGCTGCTTATCGGTCTGGCCATCGTTTATGTCGGCCCCTGCATCAGACGCCTGACCCGTGCCCTTTCGGAACCCGCCCTGCTGGCATTTACCACATCCAGTTCTGAAGCGGCTTTTCCGGGAACGCTTGAAAAACTGGAGCAATTTGGCGTTTCCCCCAAAATTGCCAGCTTTGTCTTACCCATTGGCTACTCATTTAATCTCGTTGGATCAATGGCCTACTGCTCCTTCGCCACAGTTTTCATCGCCCAGGCCTGCAATATCCATTTATCCATCGGTGAGCAAATCACCATGCTGTTGATCCTGATGTTGACCTCGAAAGGAATGGCTGGCGTACCACGCGCCTCAATGGTGGTTATCGCCGCCACGCTCAACCAGTTCAATATTCCGGAAGCGGGGCTGATCTTGCTGATGGGCGTTGATCCGTTCCTTGATATGGGGCGTTCCGCGACAAACGTCATGAGCAACGCAATGGGCGCTGCGATGGTGAGTCGGTGGGAAGGCGAACATTTCGGCGAGGGCTGTCGGGGTAAAGCATTAAAACCCAATGAATCGAACGTTGCTCTGCCCTGAGGGGGATCTTAAGCAATCAGAAGCCAATGACTACGCATTTTTATAAGCCGGATCATGAAGTTAGACGGCAATTAAGTAAAACTAACGTTTAAGGTGAAAAGTGAAATATGTCCAAACCATTTATCTGGCAAGAACCGTTTCTACAAAATAAAGACGGTACAGAATATACATTAATTAGCGATCAACATATTACAGTAACGGAATTAGACGGCGAAGAAGTGATAAAAATCGCTCCTGAAGCATTAACGCTGCTTGCCCGGCAGGCATTTTATGAAGCCTCTTTTTTCTTACGTTCCGCTCATTTGCAACAGGTCGCCAGCATTCTTAACGATCCGCACGCCAGTAGTAATGATAAATACGTTGCGTTGCAGTTATTACGTAATGCTGAAGTCTCAGCAAAAGGGGTATTACCCAACTGTCAGGATACCGGCACCGCAACTATTGTTGCCAGTAAAGGGCAACAGATATGGACCGGAGGTAACGACGCTGAAGCCTTAAGCAAAGGCATTTACACCACTTTTCAGGAAAATAATCTGCGCTTTTCACAAAATGCGCCACTGGATATGTTTACCGAAGTCAATACGCAAACCAATCTCCCGGCGCAGATTGATATCAGCGCCGTCGCTGGTGATGAGTACCATTTTCTCTGTATTAATAAAGGGGGCGGCTCTGCCAATAAAGCCGCGCTTTATCAGGAAACCAAATCCCTATTGCAACCAGAAAAACTGACCGCATTTTTAATCGAAAAAATGAAATCGCTGGGCACCGCTGCCTGCCCGCCTTACCACATCGCCTTTGTCGTCGGAGGGCTTTCAGCCGATCAAACCTTAAAAGTTGCCAAGCTGGCCTCAACGAAATATTACGACAATTTGCCCACCAGCGGAAACGAGCAAGGACAAGCATTCCGTGATATTGAGCTGGAAAAAGTATTGCTCGAGGCCAGTCAGCAATTTGGTATTGGTGCGCAATTTGGGGGTAAATATTTCGCTCATGATATTCGCGTCATTCGTCTGCCGCGTCACGGTGGCTCTTGCCCGATAGCTATGGCGCTCTCCTGTTCTGCGGATCGCAATATCAAAGCAAAAATTAACAAGCACGGTATCTGGCTGGAAAAACTCGAACACAATCCGGGGCAATATATTCCAGCCTCACTGCGGGAAGAAAATCACGCGCAACATGTACAGCTGGATCTAAACCGTCCGTTGCGTGACGTGATGCAGGATCTCGCCAGATTACCGGTAGGCACCCGCGTGTCGTTAAGTGGTCCCATCGTAGTGGCGCGCGATATCGCCCACGCCAAAATAAAAGCGCGGCTGGATAGCGGCGAACCGATGCCGGATTACCTGAAGCATCATATTGTCTATTACGCTGGCCCGGCGAAAACACCGGAGAACATGGCCTGCGGTTCACTGGGTCCAACCACGGGCGGTCGAATGGACGGTTATGTCGATACCTTCCAGGCGGCTGGCGGCAGTCTGGTGATGTTATCGAAAGGTAACCGCAGCCAGCAGGTCACCGATGCCTGTCACAAACATGGCGGCTTCAATCTGGGGAGTATTGGCGGTGCAGCTGCGTTACTGGCGCAAGAATATGTCAAAAGTCTGCGTTGCCTGGAATACCCGGAGCTGGGTATGGAAGCGGTGTGGATGATGGAAGTGGAAAATTTACCCGCATTCATCCTGGTAGATGATAAAGGCAATAATTTCTTTAGTCAGTTTGAGCAGCAACACCGCTGCGCCAGTTGCCCTGCGGGACATTAAGGAAAATGAATGGAAGCGCGAATTTCAACTGAACGGCATGTGCAGCGCCAGCAGAAATTGAAGGAACAGGTCGATACGCGCGTCGCGGCGGCGATAGAGAAAAAAGGGATTTTGATTGTTTTCACCGGCAATGGCAAAGGGAAATCCACTGCCGCGTTTGGTACTGTGACGCGCGCGGTGGGTCATGGCAAAACGGTGGGGGTTGCGCAGTACATCAAGGGGCAATGGGACAACGGCGAATACAACCTTCTCCAGCCGCTGGGGGTTGAGTTTCATATTATGGGAACCGGTTTTACCTGGGAGACACAGAACCGGCAAGCGGATATCGACGCGGCGAAAGAGGTCTGGTCGGAAAGCAAACGGATGCTGGCTGACAAGCGTTACGACTTAGTGGTGCTTGATGAGCTGACCTATATGCTGGCTTACCATTATCTGGATACCGAAGAAGTGATCGCTTCTCTGCAAAACCGCCCGGCACAACAAAGTGTCATTGTCACCGGACGCGGTTGCCACAGTCAGATATTAAAAATGGCGGATACGGTCAGCGAAATCCGCCCCGTCAAACATGCTTTTGATAACGGCATTCAGGCCCAGCCGGGTATCGACTGGTAATAACTGCGCCTGGCATCCCGCCAGGCGCAGGTTTTACATCTCCTGCGGTACGACCGATTTCGCCAGCAACCATTCACGAAATTGCTGCAAGTGCGGTGAGTCAGACTTCTCTTCCTGCCACGTCATAATAAAACGATTACCGGTACGAATAGGCACATCACAGGGAATCACCATATCGCCACTATCCAAATCATGTTGAATAGCGAACCGTGGTAACAGCGCCACGCCGAGATTAGAGCGCACGGCGGCAATCAGCATTGAAAGCAAATCGAAACGTGGTCCGTTATTGACCAGCGGACTGCTAACGCCAGATAAAGCAAACCACTCTTCCCAGCCAGTAATACGGGTGCTTTGATGCAGAAGTGGTAACTCAGTAAGCAGTTCTGCCACTGACAGTTTTTGATCGGACATTGCAAGCAAACTGCCGCTGCATACCGGCAAAATCTCCTCATCAAAGAGATATTCTACTTCCGCCCAGGGCGCGCAAAAATTTTCGCGCATAATGACAGCATCGTACTCCCGATTAAGAAAATCGCCGTTATTAGCTAAAGAATGAATATTAACAATAATATCGGGATGTAACTTTGTGAATTCATGTAAATTTGGGATTAACCAGTGGGTACTAAACGTAGGATTCACGGCAAGTTCAATAACCTGAACCGTAGGCTGCCAGGTCATAATGGTATTGGTATCGCGTTCCAGCTTATTTAATGTTTCTTTTACTATCCCCAGGTAATACTTCCCTGCATCATTAAGAAAAATGCGTTTTTTAGAGTGTGAAAATAACGGAGTATGTAAAAATTCCTCCAGCGCACTTACTTGTCTGAATACTGCACTTTGGGTTAACGCTAACTCCTCTGCCGCTCTGGTATAACTTTCATGACGTGCGACGACCTCAAAAGTCACCAGCAGTTCCGTTTTAGGTATTTTTCCTCGCATAATGCCTTCCCTTAAAAATAGTTGAAACTATCAAAAAACCATTACTTATTGCTAAGTAATGGCAACCAAAGCAGCAATCAATATTTTATAAAAATCATGTTCGATATTTATAACCTGGTAAGCCTGGCGTGACAATTGTCTTAATCAGATAATAATAATCCGAAAAGCACAGCACCTTTCGAATTATCAGGAATTACATTAAGTGAAAATTATTAAATTGATATCATTTATCATATCTGTGGATATTATGATAAACAATCAACATAGATTTTATTTTTGATTTATAGCATATCCCTCTAAGAATTTTTGCGATGCTTCAATATCCGGGGTAAAGACCCGATCCTGACTGACAAATGGCACGACTTGACGATAAGCGGTGAACATCGCTTTTGTTGATTTACTTAACGCTACGGTCAAACGCTGGGAAGCCAGTGCATCAGGTAACGATTCGAAATTCGCCGTCGTTCTTATTCGTGGCTTGCGGTCGGTCGCGGCAATCCACAGTGGCTGTGGTCATGCAGTCAAGCCTGCAGTCAGATTCCGACCGTGGTTAACGTTTAAGGCATAAAAAAGGCCATCATATGATGGCCAACCATGTCGAAACCGACAGCCCTTCGCCATTCCTGTAGAGGGAAGCGGCGAGGGCTATTTCTTATTACAGATATTTATTTCAGAACAGTTTTCAGTGCTTCACCGATATCCGCCAGGCTGCGAACGGTTTTCACGCCTGCGGCTTCCAGAGCAGCAAATTTCTCATCCGCAGTCCCTTTCCCACCGGCAATGATGGCACCCGCGTGGCCCATACGTTTGCCTTTCGGCGCAGTCACACCAGCGATGTAACCCACAACAGGCTTGGTAACGTGCTCTTTGATGTACGCAGCCGCTTCTTCTTCAGCGCTACCGCCGATCTCACCGATCATCACGATCGCTTCGGTCTGCGGATCTTTTTCGAACATTTCGAGGATGTCGATAAAGTTAGAGCCAGGGATCGGGTCGCCGCCGATACCAACACAGGTCGACTGACCGAAACCGTAATCCGTGGTCTGTTTAACCGCTTCATAGGTCAGTGTACCGGAACGGGAAACGATACCCACTTTACCCGGTTTGTGAATGTGACCAGGCTGGATACCGATTTTGCATTCACCCGGAGTGATAACGCCCGGGCAGTTCGGGCCGATCATGCGAACGCCCGCTTCATCCAGTTTCACCTTCACGGTCAGCATATCCAGCGTCGGGATGCCTTCAGTGATGGTGATAATCAGTTTGATGCCTGCATCAATAGCTTCCAGAATGGAGTCTTTGCAGAACGGTGCTGGTACGTAGATAACAGAAGCGGTAGCGCCAGTAGCAGCAACAGCTTCACGCACGGTGTTGAACACCGGCAGGCCGAGGTGGGTGGTGCCGCCTTTACCTGGGGTTACGCCGCCAACCATTTTAGTGCCGTATGCAATAGCCTGTTCTGAGTGGAAAGTCCCCTGGCTACCGGTAAAGCCCTGGCAGATAACCTTGGTGTTTTTATCAATTAAAATGGACATTATTTCCCCTCCACTGCGGCAACAACCTGCTGAGCTGCATCCGTCAGACCTTTTGCTGCAATAATATTCAGGCCGCTGTCAGCCAGTTTCTTCGCGCCGAGTTCGGCGTTGTTACCTTCCAGACGTACCACGACCGGTACGTTAACACCCACTTCCGCTACCGCGCCGATGATACCGTCAGCGATCAGGTCGCAACGAACGATACCGCCGAAGATGTTAACCAGAACGGCTTTCACTTTGTCGTCAGAGAGGATGATTTTGAACGCTTCGGTTACGCGCTCTTTGGTTGCGCCGCCGCCAACGTCCAGGAAGTTAGCTGGTTCGCCGCCGTGCAGTTTAACGATGTCCATGGTGCCCATCGCCAGGCCTGCGCCGTTAACCATACAACCGATGTTACCGTCCAGCGCAACGTAGTTCAGTTCCCACTGTGCAGCCTGTGCTTCACGCGGATCTTCCTGCGACTGGTCACGCATTTCGCGCAGATCAGGCTGGCGGAACAGTGCGTTGCCATCAGCGCCCAGTTTGCCGTCGAGGCAAATCAGATCGCCCTGTTTGGTGATGACCAGCGGGTTGATTTCGATCAGCGCCAGGTCGCGCTCCAGGAAAATGGTCGCCAGGCCCATGAAGATTTTGGTGAACTGCTGAACCAGTTTACCTTCCAGACCCAGTTTGAACGCCAGCTCGCGTCCCTGATACGGCATCGGGCCAGTCAGCGGATCAAGCGCAACTTTGTGGATCAGGTGCGGAGTTTCTTCCGCCACTTTTTCGATTTCCACGCCGCCTTCGGTGGAGGCCATAAAGACCACGCGACGTGAACTACGGTCTACAACGGCACCGAGATACAGCTCTTTAGCGATATCGGTCGCTGCTTCAACCAGAATCTGGTTAACCGGTTGGCCATTGGCATCTGTTTGATACGTTACCAGACGCTTGCCCAGCCAGTTTTCTGCAAAAGCACGGATGTCTTCTTTGCTGTTTACCACTTTCACACCGCCCGCTTTACCGCGGCCACCAGCGTGAACCTGACATTTCACTACCCACGGACCGGCACCGATTTTTGAAGCGGCTTCTTCTGCTTCGCGCGGAGTAGTACAGGCATAACCCACCGGTGCTGGTAAGCCATAGCGGGCAAAAAGTTGTTTTGCCTGATATTCATGTAAGTTCATGTGTTCTGTCCATCCTTCAGTAATCGTTATCTTTTAAACCGTAGACCGACACCCTATCCACGTCGGTCTACAGTGCAGGTGAAACTTAAACTACTACACGTCCAGCAGCAGACGCGTCGGATCTTCCAGCAACTCTTTGATCGTTACCAGGAAGCCCACGGATTCGCGACCATCGATCAGACGGTGATCGTAGGACAGCGCCAGGTACATCATCGGCAGGATCTCAACCTGACCATTCACCGCCATCGGACGATCTTTGATAGCGTGCATACCCAGAATTGCGCTCTGCGGCGGGTTGATGATCGGCGTAGACATCAGGGAACCGAACACACCACCGTTGGTGATGGTGAAGTTACCACCGGTCAGATCTTCAACCGTCAGCTTGCCGTCACGGCCTTTAACTGCCAGCTCTTTAATTTTCTTCTCAATGTCTGCCATACCGAGGGTATCGACATCACGCAGTACCGGCGTCACCAGGCCGCGCGGCGTAGAAACCGCCATGCTGACGTCGAAATAGTTGTGGTAAACCACGTCATCGCCGTCGATAGAAGCATTCACTTCCGGGTAACGTTTCAGGGCTTCAACCACCGCTTTCACGTAGAAGGACATAAAGCCCAGACGGATGCCGTGGCGTTTTTCAAACGCTTCACCGTACTGCTTACGCAGATCCATAATCGGCTTCATGTTGACTTCGTTGAACGTGGTCAGCATGGCGGTGGAGTTTTTCGCTTCCAGCAGACGCTCTGCCACACGCTTACGCAGGCGAGTCATCGGCACACGTTTTTCGCTACGTGCAGCCAGGGCCGGTTGCGCCGCCGGAGCAGCCGCTGCCGGAGCAGACTCTTTCGCCGGGGCTTTCGCCAGATGTTTTTCCACATCTTCACGGGTCAGACGACCACCTACACCGGTGCCTTTAATGGCGCTGGCATCAAGATTGTGTTCAGCCAGCAGGCGACGGATCGCCGGGCTTAACGCATCGTTGTTTTGCTCTTCCAGAGACGCCTGCTGGCGTTGCGCCGGAGTGGACGCTTTCTCTTCAGATTTGGCGCTGGTTTCTTTACCGGCGCTGTTGCCTTCACGCAGGCGACCAAGGATCTGACGAGACGTTACCGTTGTACCTTCATCTTCCAGAACCGCATCCAGAATGCCGTCTGCTGATGCCGGTACTTCCAGTACCACTTTGTCAGTTTCGATTTCTACCAGCACTTCATCACGTACGACTGCGTCGCCGGGTTTTTTATGCCAGGTTGCGACGGTGGCATCGGCTACGGATTCAGGCAGGTCAGGGACCAGAATATCTACGCTACTCATTGTGTATCCTTTATTTATTCGACGTTCAGCGCGTCATTAACCAGATCTTGTTGCTGTTTCTGGTGAACGGACATATACCCTACCGCCGGAGAGGCGGAGGCCGGGCGGCCTGCATAACGCAGAGAAGCCCCAAACGGAATCACTTCACGGAAATGATGCTGGCTGCAGTACCATGCGCCCTGATTGAGCGGCTCTTCCTGGCACCAGACAAAATCCTTGACGTGAGCAAACTGCTGCAACACTTCCTGCATCGCTTTATGCGGGAACGGGTAGAGTTGCTCGATACGCACAATGGCGACATCGTGTTGATTGTTCTTACGACGCTGTTCCAGCAGGTCGTAATAAACCTTACCAGAACACATCACTACGCGCTTCACGCCCTTCGGATCAAGCTCGTCGATTTCACCGATGGCTGGCAGGAAGGTGCCGTTCGCCAGTTCTTCGAGGCTGGAAACCGCCAGCGGATGACGCAGCAGGGATTTCGGCGACATCACGACCAGCGGACGACGCATCCCGCGCAGCGCCTGACGACGCAGCATGTGGTAAACCTGTGCCGGGGTAGACGGTACGCACACCTGCATGTTTTGCTCAGCGCAAAGTTGCAGATAACGTTCCAGACGCGCGGAGGAGTGCTCCGGCCCCTGCCCTTCGTAACCGTGCGGCAGCAACATCACCAGACCACACATCCGGCCCCATTTCTGCTCGCCAGAGGAGATGAACTGGTCGATAACCACCTGAGCACCGTTGGCGAAGTCACCGAATTGCGCTTCCCAGATAGTCAGAGTGCGTGGTTCTGCGGTGGCATAACCGTATTCAAACGCCAGTACGGCTTCTTCAGACAGTACGGAGTCCCAGACACGGAACGCGCCCTGGCCGTTATGGATGTGTTGCAGCGGCGTGTAAGTGGAACCGTTAGACTGGTTGTGGATCACCGCGTGGCGGTGGAAGAAGGTACCGCGACCGGAGTCTTCACCCGACAGGCGAACCGGAATGCCTTCGTCAACCAGCGTGGCGTAAGCGAGGTTTTCCGCGCCGCCCCAGTCGAACAGTTTCTCACCAGCAGCCATCGCCTGGCGATCGCCATAAATCTTGGCAACGCGAGACTGCATTTCAACTGCTTCCGGCACCGTGCTGATGCGTTTAGCCAGTTCCTGCAGGCGCTTCATCTCAACTTTGTTCGGGTACTCTTCGTCCCATTCGTGGTTGAGGTACGGCGACCAGGTGAAAGAGTGCATGTTCATCGGACGCCACTCTGCTACAACGCAATCGCCAGCATCCAGCGCATCGCGGTACAGGTTAACCATCTCGGTGGCATCTTCCAGCGTCGCGACTTTTTCCTGCTCCAGCTTGTCAGCATAGATTTTGCGCGGCGTCGGATGTTTTTTGATTTTCTGATACATCAGCGGCTGGGTTGCGCTCGGCTCGTCGGCTTCGTTGTGGCCGTGACGGCGGTAGCACACCAGGTCGATGAAGACATCACGTTTAAAGGTGTTACGGAAATCGAGCGCCAGACGGGTCACAAAAGCAACGGCTTCCGGATCATCCGCGTTTACGTGGAAAATCGGTGCCTGAACCATCTTACCGATATCAGTACAGTACGGTGTAGAACGAGCATCCAGCGGATTAGAGGTGGTGAAGCCAACCTGGTTGTTGATAACGATACGTACCGTACCGCCAACTTCATAACCACGCGCTTTCGACATGTTCAGGGTTTCCTGAACCACGCCCTGCCCGGTCACTGCGGCGTCACCGTGGATGGTGATTGGCAGCACTTTGTTGCTGCTCGGCTCATCGAGTCTGTCCAGACGGGCACGAACAGAACCGATAACTACCGGGCTGACAATCTCAAGGTGAGACGGGTTAAACGCCAGCGCCAGGTGCACCAGGCCGCCATCGGTCTGGAAGTCAGACGAGAAGCCCATGTGGTATTTCACGTCGCCCGTGCCGAGGTGTTCTTTATGTTTACCGGCAAACTCGTCGAACAAGTCTTGCGGTTTTTTACCCAGCACGTTCACCAGCACGTTCAGACGACCACGGTGCGCCATCCCGAGAACCACTTCGCGGGTGCCGCTGTTGCCAGCGTGGCGGATCATCTCTTTAAGCATCGGGATTAACGCGTCACCGCCTTCCAGCGAGAAGCGTTTTGCGCCAGGGAATTTTGCGCCGAGGTAACGTTCAAGGCCTTCAGCGGCGGTCAGTTCGCTTAAGAAGCGTTTTTTCTCTTCGCTATTGAAAGTCGCGCGACCAGACTCGATACGCTGTTGGATCCAGCGTTTTTCTTCGGTGCTGGTGATGTGCATATACTCGGCACCAATCGGGCCGCAGTAGGTTTGCTTGAGGGCTTCCAGCAGCTCGCCGAGTTTCATGGTTTCTTTGCCGCTGGCAAATGAACCGACGTTGAAGGTCTCCTGGAAGTCTGCTTCGGTCAGATCGTGGAAAGACGGATCCAGATCGGCCACTTTATCTTGCTGCCACAGTCCCAGCGGATCGAGATTCGCATGCTGGTGACCACGGAAGCGGTATGCGTTAATGAGCTGCAGGACTTTAACCTGCTTCACATTGGTGTCAGGGTCGGAGATCGTTGAAGAGTAACGTGAAGCGTCTTTCGCCAGGCGGCGGAAATATTCACGCGTTTGAGAGTGGAATTGATCCGGTTTGACTCCCGTACCAGGTAACTGCTGGAACGTCGAACGCCAGTTAGCGTCAACCGAGTCAGGATCGGTTAAGAAGTCTTCATAGAGCTGTTCTATCCAGCTCTGGTTTGCGCCAGAGAGGTAAGAAGAGTCCAACCAGGCTTTCAAAGCGCTGTTCTGCATCGTGATCCCTTAAGCATCTTTTTTATGCTTACTTCGCCGTGGATACTACCACGCACAATGATGTGCGTGCCGGGGTTCACTTGCGAGCTCTTGTCTACGTAGTGGCTCGCGAAGGAACCTTTAAAAACTGTCTTAGTGTCAGGGGCAGTTTTTAAAGATTTCCTGAATAGCCGGGGGATTTCCCCGGCATCAACATTTAATTACGCATTACGTTGCAACAACATCGACTTGATATGGCCGATGGCGCGCGTCGGGTTCAGCCCCTTCGGACATACACTGACGCAGTTCATGATGCTGTGACAGCGGAATACACTGAATGCATCGCTCAAACCGTCGAGGCGGCTGTCAGTCTCGGTATCACGGCTATCGATCAGGAAACGATATGCCGCTAACAAGCCTGCCGGGCCGATAAACTTATCGGGATTCCACCAGAAAGACGGACAAGAGGTTGAACAACATGCGCAGAGAATACATTCATACAACCCGTCGAGTTTTTCGCGCTGCTCTGGCATCTGTAAATGCTCGCGAGCTGGCGGATTTTGTCCATTATTCAACAGGTAAGGCTTAATTTTCTCATATTGCGCATAGAATTGTCCCATGTCTACCACCAAATCGCGGATCACCGGTAAACCTGGCAGCGGGCGAATCACAATCTTCTTGCCCGGCTGGTTGAGTGCCGAAATCGGGGTAATACAGGCCAGACCATTCTTACCGTTCATGTTCAGACCGTCGGAACCGCACACACCTTCGCGGCAGGAGCGGCGGAACGACAGGCTGGGATCTTTCTCTTTCAGCTGGATAAGCGCATCCAGCAGCATCATGTCGCGACCTTCTTCCGCTTCCAGGGTGTAATCCTGCATACGCGGAGCATCATCAACATCCGGGTTATAGCGATAAATTGAAAACTCGAGTCTCATTTTCCTGTCTCCGCATTAGTAAGTACGAATCTTCGGCGGGAATGCCGGGCGCAGTTTCGGTTCCATGTTGACGCTTCGGCGCGTCATGGATTCCGACTCAGGCAGATACAGGGAGTGGCACAGCCAGTTTTCATCATCACGATCCGGGAAGTCGAAGCGGCTATGCGCGCCACGGCTTTCGGTACGGAAGTTGGCAGAAACAGCCGTTGCATACGCCGTTTCCATCAGGTTATCCAGTTCCAGGCACTCAACGCGCTGGGTGTTGAACTCGCTGGAAGTGTCATCCAGACGGGCATTTTTCAGACGCTCGCGGATAACTTTCAACTGCTCAAGACCTTTCGCCATCGCATCACCTTCACGGAAGACCGAGAAGTTATGCTGCATACATTCTTGCAGTGCTTTACGGATCGCCACCGGATCTTCACCGTTACGGTTGTTGTTCCAGCGGTTCAGGCGATCCAGAGACGCTTCTACATCAGACTCGCTGGCATCGCGCAGTGCGCCCTGCTCGGCGATAGACTCTTGCAGATGCAGACCCGCTGCGCGACCAAAGACCACCAGGTCCAGCAGCGAGTTGCCGCCCAGACGGTTAGCGCCGTGTACCGATACACAAGCGATTTCACCAACGGCAAACAGCCCCGGAACAACCACATCTTCGCCTTTCTCGTTCACCGTCAGCGCCTGACCGGTCACTTTGGTCGGAATACCGCCCATCATGTAGTGACAGGTTGGGATAACCGGAATCGGCTCTTTCACCGGATCAACGTGAGCGAAGGTACGGGAAAGCTCCAGGATGCCCGGCAGACGGGATTCGAGAACTTCTTTACCCAGGTGATCGAGTTTCAGTTTCGCGTGTGGCCCCCACGGACCATCACAGCCGCGACCTTCACGGATTTCGATCATGATGGAACGCGCCACCACATCACGGCCCGCCAGGTCTTTGGCGTTCGGCGCATAACGCTCCATAAAGCGTTCGCCATGTTTGTTCAGCAGATAACCGCCTTCACCACGGCAACCTTCGGTGACCAGTACGCCCGCACCGGCAATACCGGTCGGGTGGAACTGCCACATTTCCATATCCTGTACCGGTACGCCTGCACGGATAGCCATGCCGACACCGTCGCCAGTGTTAATGTGGGCGTTGGTGGTGGACTGATAAATACGCCCTGCCCCGCCAGTCGCCAGCACGGTAGCGCGAGCTTTGAAGTAAACCACTTCACCAGTTTCGATGCACAGTGCGGTACAACCGACCACCGCGCCATCCTGGTTTTTCACCAGATCCAGCGCATACCACTCGGAGAAAATGGTGGTGTGGTTTTTCAGGTTTTGCTGATAAAGGGTGTGCAACAGTGCGTGACCGGTACGGTCAGCAGCCGCCGCAGTACGTGCCGCCTGCTCGCCGCCGAAGTTTTTCGACTGACCGCCAAACGGACGTTGATAGATACGACCATCATCAAGACGCGAAAACGGCAGGCCCATGTGTTCGAGTTCCAGAATCGCTTCCGGCCCGGTTTTACACATATATTCAATCGCGTCCTGGTCACCGATATAGTCCGACCCTTTTACGGTATCGTACATATGCCATTCCCAGTTATCTTCATGGGTATTACCCAGCGCAACGGTAATGCCGCCTTGCGCAGAAACGGTATGGGAACGGGTCGGGAAGACTTTAGAGAGCAGCGCACAGGTCTGACCGCTCTGGGAAATTTGCAGCGCCGCGCGCATACCTGCGCCACCGGCACCAATCACAACTGCATCAAATTCTCTGACTGGCAATTTCATCACACACCCCACACCACAACGAATCCATAAATCACGTAAACCACCAGTGCAACGACAATCACCAGTTGCAGCATCAGGCGCAAGGCCAGCGGTTTAACGTAGTCGGTCAACACCTGCCACATGCCGATCCAGGCATGAATCAAGATAGAAAACAGCGCCAGCAGGGTGAACACTTTGGTGAACGCAGAGGCGAAGAAACCAATCCAGACTTCATATGTCAGCTCGCCACTGGTAGCGAAAAAACCGACCATATAAATGATGTAGAGCGTCAGGACGATAGCGGTAGCGCGAACGAGGATGAAATCATGTACGCCATTGCGTCCTAATGCGGAGGCGTTGCTTACCATACGAGGACTCCTGCGAGAAGTGAAAGCACGACAGTAATAACAAAGGAGATTTTGGCGGAGCGTTTACCCGCTTCGAATGTTTCTTCCAGATAGCCAAAATCCATCATCATGTGGCGAATACCTACGACGACGTGATACGCCAGAGCGGTAAGGATGCCCCACATGATAAATTTGACGAAGAAGCTGCCCATAATCGCAGAAGCTTGCTCGAAACCTTCAGGGGAAGAGAGGCTGGTACCCAGAAGCCACAGCAGGATGCCCACTGCAACAAAGGTGATCACACCGGAAACGCGATGGAGAATGGACGCTATCGCCGTGACGGGGAACCGGATGGTCTGTAGGTCCAGATTAACAGGTCTTTGTTTTTTCACATTTCTTATCATGAATAACGCCCACATGCTGTTCTTATTATTCCCTGGGGACTACGGGCACAGAGGTTAACTTTCTGTTACCAGGAGACGTCGGGATTTCCTTCCTCCGGTCTGCTTGCGGGTCAGACAGCGTCCTTTCTATAACTGCGCGTCATGCAAAACACTGCTTCCAGATGCGAAAACGACACGTTACAACGCTGGGTGGCTCGGGATTGCAGGGTGTTCCGGAGACCTGGCGGCAGTATAGGCCGTTCACAAAATCATTACAATTAACCTACATATAGTTTGTCGGGTTTTATCCTGAACAGTGATCCAGGTCACGATAACAACATTTATTTAATTTTTAATCATCTAATTTGACAATCATTCAACAAAGTTGTTACAAACATTACCAGGAAAAGCATATAATGCGTAAAAGTTATGAAGTCGGTATTTCACCTAAGATTAACTTATGTAACAGTGTGGAAGTATTGACCAATTCATTCGGGACAGTTATTAGTGGTAGACAAGTTTAATAATTCGGATTGCTAAGTACTTGATTCGCCATTTATTCGTCATCAATGGATCCTTTACCTGCAAGCGCCCAGAGCTCTGTACCCAGGTTTTCCCCTCTTTCACAGAGCGGCGAGCCAAATAACAAACGGGTAAAGCCAGGTTGATGTGCGAAGGCAAATTTAAGTTCCGGCAGTCTTACGCAATAAGGCGCTAAGGAGACCTTAAATGGCTGATACAAAAGCAAAACTCACCCTCAACGGGGACACAGCTGTTGAACTGGATGTGCTGAAAGGCACGCTGGGTCAAGATGTTATTGATATCCGTACTCTCGGTTCAAAAGGTGTGTTCACCTTTGACCCAGGCTTCACTTCAACCGCATCCTGCGAATCTAAAATTACTTTTATTGATGGTGATGAAGGTATTTTGCTGCACCGCGGTTTCCCGATCGATCAGCTGGCGACCGATTCTAACTACCTGGAAGTTTGTTACATCCTGCTGAATGGTGAAAAACCAACTCAGGAACAGTATGACGAATTTAAAACTACGGTGACCCGTCATACCATGATCCACGAGCAGATTACCCGTCTGTTCCATGCTTTCCGTCGCGACTCGCATCCAATGGCAGTCATGTGTGGTATTACCGGCGCGCTGGCGGCGTTCTATCACGACTCGCTGGATGTTAACAATCCTCGTCATCGTGAAATTGCCGCGTTCCGCCTGCTGTCGAAAATGCCGACCATGGCCGCGATGTGTTACAAGTATTCCATTGGTCAGCCATTCGTTTACCCGCGCAACGATCTCTCCTATGCCGGTAACTTCCTGAATATGATGTTCTCCACGCCGTGCGAACCGTATGAAGTTAATCCGATTCTGGAACGTGCTATGGACCGTATTCTGATCCTGCACGCTGACCATGAACAGAACGCCTCTACCTCCACCGTGCGTACCGCTGGCTCTTCGGGGGCGAACCCGTTTGCCTGTATCGCAGCAGGTATTGCTTCACTGTGGGGACCTGCGCACGGTGGTGCTAACGAAGCGGCGCTGAAAATGCTGGAAGAAATCAGCTCCGTTAAACACATTCCGGAATTTGTTCGTCGTGCGAAAGACAAAAATGACTCTTTCCGCCTGATGGGCTTCGGGCACCGCGTGTACAAAAATTACGACCCGCGCGCCACCGTAATGCGTGAAACCTGCCATGAAGTGCTGAAAGAGCTGGGTACCAAAGATGACCTGCTGGAAGTGGCTATGGAGCTGGAAAACATCGCGCTGAACGACCCGTACTTTATCGAGAAGAAACTCTACCCGAACGTCGATTTCTACTCTGGTATCATCCTGAAAGCGATGGGTATTCCGTCTTCTATGTTCACCGTGATCTTCGCGATGGCGCGTACCGTTGGCTGGATCGCCCACTGGAGCGAAATGCACAGTGACGGTATGAAGATTGCCCGTCCGCGTCAGCTGTATACAGGATATGAAAAACGCGACTTTAAAAGCGATATCAAGCGTTAATGGTTGATTGCTAAGCCGTTCACTTTCCGGACCCGCCTTTAATAGAGCGGGTTCTTTTTATATGGCTGAACATAAAAAATTGTAAAAATTAAACCAGATGCAAATACCCATTAATAAGGTGAAAAAATATTTCACCGGAAACACAGGTGATTGATTTTGGTAAATTTAATCTGCTGGATATTCGCCGCCACACAATGTCGAAAACATTCAGTATTAACACGACAAAATCACAAAATGACCAATGCACCGACGGATTTAAAGTCAGTTCCTCCTTTTATACCGAAGAAACGTTGGTTGAAGAAGATAAAGCATTGTTGATTGGTAATAGTCTGAAGCTACGTTTGCTGGATGAAAACGCCTCGCCTTATACATTCAATAAATATGCTGAATACGCCGATTTCACCAGTGATATGCTGATCTACGAAAAAACCTATACGGCTGAATTATCGTCCACACCTGGCACTCTCATCGCGGCGGGTCCCTTCGATACAGTGGTACTTTTTAAGATTAACTATAACTGATTTAACACGACGCCCTTTTCAGCCGGAAAGGGCAACGTATTCAGATTATTGCTGATTTTCCCCTTTTCCTTGATTACCGTTATTTTTTCCAGACCCAGCTTTCTTTATGCTGTATCGATACACCAAAGAGAAAATAATGAGGAAGCGAAGGATGCCAGTTTTGCAGTGGGGAATGTTATGTGTGCTCTCACTTCTACTTTCTATTGGCTTCCTCGGATTACATCTCCCGGCGGCGCTATTACTTGGGCCGATGCTCGCCGGGATCATCTTCAGTATGCGCGGAATTACTTTACAACTCCCCCGCTCCGCTTTTCTCGCCGCGCAGGCCATTCTTGGCTGCATGATTGCGCAAAACCTGACCGGTTCGATCCTGACCACGCTAGCGGTGAACTGGCCGATTGTGTTAGCTATTTTACTGGTGACGCTGCTTTCCAGCGCCATCGTGGGTTGGTTATTGGTGCGCTATAGCTCATTGCCTGGAAATACCGGTGCCTGGGGTTCTTCTCCTGGCGGCGCGGCGGCAATGGTCGCTATGGCGCAAGATTACGGCGCAGATATTCGCCTGGTGGCGTTTATGCAATATCTGCGCGTGCTGTTCGTCGCGGGGGCCGCTGTTCTGGTCACCCGCATGATGCTGGGCGATAACGCTGAAGCGGTTAACCAGCAGATCGTCTGGTTCCCGCCAGTGAGCATTAATCTCCTGCTTACGATTTTGCTCGCGGTCGTTGCCGGTACGGCGGGATGCTTGCTACGTCTTCCTTCCGGCACGATGCTCATCCCGATGCTGGCGGGCGCAGTGCTCCAGTCTGGTCAGCTCATCACCATCGAACTACCAGAATGGCTGCTGGCGATGGCGTATATGGCAATTGGCTGGCGGATTGGTCTTGGTTTCGATAAGCAAATCTTACTGCGGGCATTGCGCCCGCTGCCACAAATCTTGCTGTCGATTTTTGCTCTGCTGGCTATTTGTGCAGGTATGGCGTGGGGACTGACCCGATTTATGCATATTGATTTTATGACTGCCTACCTCGCCACCAGTCCCGGCGGGCTTGATACCGTGGCGGTCATCGCCGCAGGGAGCAATGCCGATATGGCGCTCATCATGGCGATGCAAACCCTGCGCCTGTTCAGTATTTTGCTAACGGGGCCTGCCATCGCACGGTTTATTTCAACCTATGCGCCGAAGCGTTCGGCCTAGTGCTGGCAGCCAGGGCACCAGTAAAACGGGCGCGATGACAGCGTGGTTTTCTCAATGATGCCGCCACAGCGTTCGCAAGGTTCGCCATCACGATGAAAAACCTTAAAGCGAAACAGCGCCCCATGATATTTGTTTTCATCCACCTGCCCCCGCGTAGCGTAAGAAAGTCGCGGAATATCCAGTAACGCGTGTGCGAGTGCGTCCAGTTGCGCCGCATTGAGATCTTTCGCTTTATGATTTCCGGTCAACCCAACCTGCCAGAGGATCTCCACCCGCAAATAATTGCCAAGTCCTGCCAGAAACGCCTGATCGAGCAGTAATCCAGCAAACTGACGGTTACGAAAGCGCGGCGACAATAACCGTTCTTTCGCCACCTCCGGCGTCAGTTTCGGATCCAGCACATCGGGACCAACGCGTTGTAAAAACGGATGCGTGGTCAGTTGTTCCGGGGTCAACATCTCAATATCCGAGGCGCTATAAAGCAGAATGGTTTTGTCAGCCGTTTGCAGTTTTACCCGCAATACTCGCGTGGTCTGCGGCTCTTCGCCGGTTTCAACCACGCGCCAGACGCCGTAAAGCTGATTATGGCTGTAGAGCGTTAAGTCGTTGGAAAAATGAGTTAACAACGCCTTACCACGCGTTTCCACATGGGTAACGTGTTGACCGATAAGTCGTGATTGATAAGATTTTAACTGCGGGAAGGCAAACCAGACATCAGTTAGTGGTTTGCCTTTGATCGCCGCCTCCAGGTTATCCGCTGCACGGCGGATCTCCGGGCCTTCAGGCATGGTGATATCCTTTTTTCATTCTTTATTAAGCGGGGTTATGCTGCGACAACAATCCCCTTTTCAGCAAATGTAGCTCGTAATCGGCGGGCGAACGCCAGTGCGTGCTCGCCATCGCCATGCAGGCAGACCGTTTGCGCCGTGACCGTTGCCCATTCGCCGGTGATACTTTTGACTCTGCCGTGTTGCACCATCTCCAGCGTTTGCGCAAGCGCCTGTTCTTCGTCTTCAATCAGCGCGCCTGGCTGGCTTCGCGGCACCAGCGAGCCGTCAGCCTGGTAACCGCGATCGGCAAACACTTCCTCGCGCGTTGTCAGGCCATATTGCTTGCCTGCACGAATCAGCTCGCTTCCCGCCAGCCCGACGAGAATCAATGCCGGATCGCAAGCGTATACCGCTCTGGCGATGGCGTCTGCCAGTTGTGCCTCTTTCGCCGCCTGGTTGTATAACATGCCGTGCGGTTTGACATGACGCATTACGCCGCCTTGCGCACGGGCAATCGCTGCCAGCGCGCCAATTTGATACAGCGTCTGGGCGAAAGCGGTTTCTGGCGGCAGCTGCATGGCGCTGCGACCAAAATTTTCCCTGTCGGGAAAACTCGGGTGAGCGCCAATCGCAACACCATTTTTTATTGCTTCACGCACGCAAGCCTGCATGGTTTGCGCATCGCCTGCATGAAATCCACAGGCAATATTGGCAGAGGAAACCAGCGTTAATAGCTCTGCGTCGCTGGCATAGCCTTCGCCCAGATCGGCGTTCAGGTCAATTTTCATTGTGCAGCCGCCACGCTAATTGTTCGAAATAACGTTGCTGATCTTGCCGTGCTTTCAGTGCTTCTTCCAGTGAACACTGGACAAAATGAATCGGCTGACCGAGCGGAATTTGCGCCAGATGGTACATATCAGCCTCGATGATACAGGCAATACGCGGATAACCACCGGTGGTCTGTGCGTCGTTCATCAACACAATGGGCTGCCCGTTATGCGGCACCTGCACCACGCCCGGTAACAAACCGTGAGATAACAGTTCGCGATCGGTGGTGCGTTTTAAAATTTGCCCCTGTAAGCGATAGCCCATGCGGTTACTTTGCGAGCTAAGCTGCCAGGGCGAACGCCAGAATGCATCCTGCGAGGTGCGATCGAACTCATGATATTCCGGCCCCGGCAAGGCGCGAATGCGGTTGCCCCACAGCAGCTGTTTAACGCCCTGCGCTTCCATAAAATCACGCTTCGCTTTGCCAATCGGGAGACGGTCACCATCCTTCAGTAAACGGCCTTCCAGCCCACCAATCCCCACTTTGAGATCGGTACTGCATGACCCCATTACCGCCGGAACATCAATACCACCCGCGACCGCCAGATAACTGCGCATCCCGTGCTGCGGGCGTTTAAGCGTTAAACGCTGGCCTGCTTTCATCGGCAATCGCCAGCCGGTCCAGACGGCGTTATCATCCAGCCGCGCTTCGCAACCGGCCCCCGTCAGAGCAAACCACCCATCAGTTTCGAACTCAACCGTTAACTGACCGAGCGTGATCTCCAGCGCGGGGGCATTGGCGTCATTACCCACCAGCAGGTTAGCAATGCGCAGCGCAGGCATATCCAGTGCGCCGCAGTGGCTGATACCCGACTGGCGAAAACCGTGACGACCGCCATCCTGCACAGTGGTATACATGCCCGCACGAATAATCTTCAGCATACTCCCTCCTTCTGCGGTACAAAGCGCACGCTGTCTCCCGGACGTAATAAGATGGGTTCGTCACGCGCCGGATCAAACAGGCTGAGTGAGGTATGACCAATCAACTGCCAGCCACCCGGCGTTGCCAGCGGATAAACACCAGTCTGCGGCCCGCCGATCCCGACAGAACCTGCAGGAACGAGCAAGCGCGGTTCAGCGCGCCGTGGCGTGTGTAGTTGTTCCGGCAAACTCCCGAGATACGGGAAGCCCGGTTGAAAACCTAAAAACCAGACCACGTAGTCCACGGAGGAGTGCAATTCAACAACCTGTTTCTCACTCAACCCACAATGCGCCGCGACCACTGCTAAATCCGGTCCGCCTGCACCACCGTAAACCACCGGAATTTCAATAAAGCGAGACTCCGGCTCCAGCGCCTCACTCTCCTCCCACCAGCGTTGCAAACGCTCTATGGCATCCAGCGCCAGCGACTCAGGATTACGCAAAATCACCGTGATATTGTTCATGCCGGGAATAGCTTCAACCACATTCGGCATATCCACCAGACGCTGTGCCAATCGCCAGATCCGTTTCTGGCTAGCCAGCGTCACCGGCGGTTCCAGCTCCAGCACTACCGCCGTTTCACCTATCAGATAACAACGCGCTCGTTGCACTTTCGATCCCTCTGATTATTCGTTATGCAGGATTAGGAATATCAATAAAGGTCACATCAAGATCGGTATTTTCATTCAGCCACTCGCTCAACGCGCGAATACCACCACGTTCAGTGGCATGGTGACCCGCAGCATAAAAATGCAATCCCTGCTCGCGGGCTGAATGAATGGTCTGTTCAGAAACTTCGCCAGTAATAAAAGCATCCACGCCAAAACGCGCGGCGCTATCGATAAAACTTTGCCCGCCGCCCGTGCACCAGGCAACGCGCTGGACCACCTCAGGTCCGGTATCGCCACACCATAACGGCTTACGTCCCAGACGCGCTTCAATCCAGGAGGCCAGTTCCAGTCCCGGCACAGGCATGGTCAGTTCGCCCCACGGCACCAACGGCTCAATTTCGCCCATGACCGTGATCCCCAGTAACGCCGCCAGTTGTGCGTTATTACCCAGCTCCGGATGCGCGTCCAGGGGCAGATGCCAGCCATACAGGTTGATATCATTCGCCAGCAACGTTTTTAAACGGTTACGCTTCATTCCGCGAATGACCGGAGATTCACCTTTCCAGAAGTAGCCATGATGCACAATGACCGCATCCGCGCCCAGACGCACTGCCTCATCGAGCAAAGCCTGGCTGGCAGTGACACCGGTAACAATTTTTTGCACCGTCTCTTTGCCTTCCACCTGCAAACCATTCGGCGCGTAATCACTAATCGCCGCGCTGTTCAGTTTTTCGTTAATCAGTTGTTCCAGTTCGGTGTTTTTCATCTTCGCGCCTTCCGTATTCTGATAGCTACACCGTTAACATAGCGTTACCTCGCCTGTTCGTCGATAGCCAATCTTTTGACATATTAAGAAACAAACCCGACGCCAAAAGACGCAAATTGTTTATATCATCACGCTTCAGCTAATGTATATTTATGCAATCAGACAGCATATTGCATAAATAATCAGATCTGTATCAAAGTTTTAACTTTAAGGAAACACAAGCACGCCGCGCAACTATTACGTGACGTTGCAGTCAATTGTGGAATTATTATGAATAAACACGCATCACAGCCGCGCGCTATTTACTATGTCGTTGCGCTGCAAATCTGGGAATATTTTAGCTTTTACGGCATGCGTGCCCTGCTGATTCTCTATCTCACCAATCAACTAAAATACAACGATACTCACGCCTACGAGTTATTTAGCGCCTACTGTTCGCTGGTGTATGTCACGCCAATCCTCGGTGGCTTTTTGGCGGATAAAGTTCTCGGCAATCGCATGGCGGTGATGCTGGGGGCGTTGTTGATGGCGATCGGTCATGTGGTGCTGGGTGCCAGTGAGATCCATCCGTCATTCCTCTATCTGTCACTGGCGATTATCGTCTGCGGCTATGGTCTGTTTAAATCCAACGTCAGTTGCCTGCTCGGTGAGCTGTATGAGCCAACCGATCCACGTCGTGATGGCGGTTTCTCGCTGATGTATGCGGCGGGTAACGTGGGGTCTATTATCGCACCTATCGCCTGTGGTTTCGCCCAGGAAGAATACAGTTGGGCGATGGGCTTTGGCCTGGCGGCGGTGGGTATGATCGCGGGTCTGGTCATTTTCTTATGTGGCAATCGTCATTTCTCTCATACCCGCGGCGTTAACAAAAAGGTACTGCGTGCGACAAACTTCCTCCTGCCCAACTGGGGATGGCTGCTGGTTCTGCTGGTGGCAACGCCTGCGCTGATTACCGTGTTGTTCTGGAAAGAGTGGTCGGTATACGCCTTGATTGTCGCCACGATCATCGGCCTTGGCGTTCTGGCAAAAATTTATCGCAAAGCAGAAAACCAAAAACAGCGTAAGGAGCTGGGGCTGATTGTTACCCTCACCTTCTTCAGCATGTTGTTCTGGGCCTTCGCACAACAGGGCGGCAGCTCGATTAGCCTTTATATCGACCGCTTCGTTAACCGCGATATGTTTGGTTATACCGTTCCGACTGCTATGTTCCAGTCGATTAATGCCTTCGCAGTTATGCTGTGCGGTGTGTTCCTGGCGTGGGTGGTTAAAGAGAGCGTCGCAGGTAATCGTACCGTGCGCATCTGGGGAAAATTTGCTCTTGGTCTCGGCCTGATGAGCGCCGGATTCTGCATTCTGACCTTAAGCGCCCGCTGGTCCGCAATGTATGGTCATTCTTCTCTGCCACTGATGGTGTTAGGCCTGGCGGTGATGGGCTTTGCGGAACTGTTTATCGACCCGGTTGCTATGTCGCAGATTACGCGCATTGAAATCCCTGGCGTGACTGGCGTATTAACTGGCATTTATATGCTGCTTTCCGGCGCGATTGCGAACTATCTGGCTGGCGTTATTGCCGATCAGACATCGCAAGCTTCGTTTGATGCTTCCGGGGCGATCAACTATTCCATCAATGCATATATTGAAGTGTTTGATCAAATTACCTGGGGCGCACTGGCGTGTGTAGGAGTGGTGTTGATGATTTGGCTGTATCAGGCGCTGAAATTCAGAAACCGCGCGCTGGCGCTGGAGTCTTAATAGGCCAGCACCATACCTGATAAAACGCTCGCTGCGTTTTATCAGGCTCCTTTCCTCGCTTCTTCGTACGCTGCCAGCGTTCGCAGCCTTGCCTCTTTGTGATCAACTATCGGTTGCGGATAATCCAGCGTCACACCTGCTTTCTGCGCCCACTTCCACGGCTCATGCACCACTTTCCCTGGCACATCGCGCAGTTCCGGTAGCCACTGGCGGATAAACTCGCCTTCGCGGTCAAATTTCTCGCCCTGGGTTGTCGGGTTAAAAATACGAAAATACGGCGCTGCATCGGTTCCGGTTGAAGCGGCCCACTGCCAGCCACCGTTATTGGCTGCCAAATCACCATCAATCAGCTGCGACATGAAATATCGCTCACCTTCGCGCCAGTCGATCAATAAATCTTTCACCAAAAAACTGGCTGTAATCATCCGTAGCCGGTTATGCATCCAGCCAGTGCTGTTAAGCTGACGCATGGCAGCATCAACAATCGGGTATCCCGTTTTGCCTTCCTGCCAGGCCTTTAAATGCGCGGAATTGCTCTGCCACTGCACGCGGTCGGTCCAGACAATAAACGGACGATGTTTACACAGCGAGGGGTAATACGTTATCAGATGACGGTAAAACTCGCGCCAGATCAGCTCATTAAGCCAGATACTACCGGCCCCACCGTCCAGCGCCTGCGGCTGTTCCGCCAACAGGCGATGCAAACACTGGCGAGGCGATAACCCGCCCGTTGCCAGGCTGGCGGACAAACGGCTGGTGCCTTCTACCGCAGGGAAATCTCGCTGTTGCTCATACTCTCCGGCACCGTTCTGGCAAAACTGGCGTAATTGCGCAATCGCCGCTTTCTCTTCCACCGGGAAATGCGCAGTATCGAAAGGCTGACGAGGATAATTCAGCGTAATGGATGGCGCGGGATCTATCGATCCGCTACTACGTACTTTTGGCGCAGCGACGCACTCCGGCATCCCTTCTCGCAGCCGTTTAAGCCAGGCGTTTTTAAATGGCGTAAAGACTTTGTACATCTCATGATTGCCAGTCATCACCGCCCCCGGCGGCAGGATCACGCCGTCGTCAAATCCTTCACACACCACGTTACGCAGCGCCCTCTCAGCCTGCACATCCCGCGCCCGCTCATTCACCTCATACTGATAGTTATAAAACAGATGGGTAACACGATTTTCCGCGCACACCTGTTTAACTATTTCGACGCTGGCGGCAAAGTCATCCACTTCATGAAACAGCAAAGGAATGCCTTTTTCCGCCAGCGCGATTTGTAGCCCGTTCAGTTGTGCATTGATAAATTCAGCCTGACGCGGCGACATATTATGCGCCGCCCACTGGCGTGGGGTAGCGATATACAACGCCAGCACGCGCACAGACGAATTGCGGCAGGCGGCAGCCAGCGCGAGATTATCGTGCTGACGTAAATCCTGGCGAAACCAGACCAGATGGGTAGTCATAAAACTCCTGAATGGCGCAAGTTAATCACACACGGCCAAAGTTCGAAATAACGCTGCACTGAAAGCCAGGCGTCAGGATAAAGCGCCATATAGTGTTTGATACGCATCAGCGGCGCAAGAAGTGGTTGCTCGCCACGGCGATAACTGTCGATAAGCGCAGCCAGCTGCTGGCGTTCTGTGGAATCAATATGAGGGCGAAAATAACCCTGAACGTGCATCAAAACGTTAGTATGATCACGCCGGTTGGCAGGGTGAGAAAGCAAAACAATTACGCGTTGGCGGTACTGGTTGTAATAGTCATCCAGATTTTGCCACTGGTGAATATCAGCCACAAACGGGCCAAGTTTGCGGTACTCGGGCTGGGAATGGGCCAGAAAGACGAGTTTATAGCGGCTGTGATAATCGAGAAGCGCCCCGCGCGTTAGTCCTCGATCTTTGAGATTGTGTAACTCATGCAAAGCAAAAATGCGGATAAGGGTGCTGTCATCAAAAAGTTGTTGATTCATTACTGCTCCTGAACGGTTTACAGGAGTAAGTGTAGACGCCGAAAAAAGAAAACCGCCAGCGTTTCCGCTGGCGGTTTTCTTTGAACGTAATATTTAGCAATCAGTAAAAATCACCCGTTGCCTTTTCGGCCTGATCCATCCACACCGGTTTCTCGCTGGTTTTCGACCAGACGCGGTGCAGGTAGCTGTAAAAGCGGGCGCGGTCTTTCCAGAAAAGCATGAAAGGCAGCGCCAGAACGCCCGCTGCAACCGCATAAGTACGGCGTAAAAAGATAAGCCATGCAGGATATTCTCTGTAGAGTTCCATACTTTTCTCCCCCTTTTGTATCTACCCGGTGAATGGCACCGGAAAAATGAATTTGTTTATCTGATGAAAATAGTACCGCCTTTTGTGTAATTTTACTACTCATCCGACCACTTATTTTTGTTTATTGATGGTTTATTTACATTCACTGTGTAATTAAGTTACACAAAAGTTAAATTAATACTAACCATTAGTTAAATCATGGCTTTTGCCATTTTTATACTTTTTTTACACCCCGCCCGCAGATTTTTGCGAAATCTTTGCAGCCAGAATTCTACCCTTCCGATATCACTTTTAGGCCACTGGAGGTGCACTGTGAGTGCAGGCGTGATAGCCGGCGTGTTGCTGGTGTTTTTATTACTGGGTTATCTGGTTTATGCCCTGATCAATGCGGAGGCGTTCTGATGGCTGCGCAAGGGTTCTTACTGATTGCCACGTTTTTACTGGTGTTAATGGTGCTGGCACGTCCTTTAGGCAGCGGGCTGGCGCGGCTGATTAATGATATTCCTCTTCCTGGCACGACGGGCGTTGAACGCGTACTCTTTAGCGCGCTTGGCGTCTCTGACCGCGAGATGAACTGGAAGCAGTATCTCTCTGCCATTCTCGGCCTGAACATGCTGGGGCTGGCGGTGCTGTTTTTTATGTTGCTCGGTCAGCACTATCTGCCGCTTAATCCACAGCAGTTGCCAGGGCTGTCATGGGATCTGGCGCTGAATACCGCCGTCAGCTTTGTCACCAATACCAACTGGCAATCTTATAGCGGTGAAACCACGTTGAGCTATTTCAGCCAGATGGCGGGCTTAACGGTGCAAAACTTTCTTTCTGCCGCCAGCGGGATTGCGGTGATTTTTGCCTTCATCCGTGCATTTACCCGCCAGAGCATGAGCACACTCGGGAATGCCTGGGTCGATCTGCTACGCATCACGTTATGGGTGCTAGTCCCTGTGGCGTTGTTGATCGCACTGTTTTTTATTCAACAAGGTGCGCTGCAAAACTTTCTGCCCTATCAGGCGGTGAATACCGTTGAAGGAGCGAAACAGCTGTTACCAATGGGTCCGGTGGCTTCTCAGGAAGCGATCAAGATGCTCGGCACTAACGGTGGTGGCTTCTTTAATGCCAACTCGTCGCATCCATTTGAAAACCCAACCACACTGACCAACTTCGTGCAGATGCTGGCGATCTTCTTGATCCCAACAGCGCTGTGCTTTGCCTTTGGTGAAGTGGCGGGCGATCGCCGCCAGGGGCGCATGTTGCTGTGGGCGATGTCAGTGATTTTTGTCATCTGCGTAGGCGTAGTGATGTGGGCAGAAGTTCAGGGTAATCCTCATCTGCTGGCGCTCGGCGCGGACAGCAGCATCAATATGGAAGGTAAAGAGAGCCGTTTCGGCGTGCTGGTCAGTAGCCTGTTTGCGGTCGTGACTACGGCGGCTTCCTGCGGCGCGGTGATTGCGATGCATGATTCGTTTACCGCTCTTGGTGGCATGGTGCCGATGTGGTTGATGCAAATTGGTGAAGTGGTATTCGGCGGCGTCGGTTCCGGCCTTTACGGCATGATGCTGTTTGTCCTGCTGGCGGTGTTTATTGCCGGGCTGATGATTGGTCGTACACCGGAATATCTGGGTAAAAAAATCGACGTACGCGAGATGAAACTGACTGCACTGGCGATTCTGGTCACCCCGACGCTGGTGCTGATGGGCGCGGCTCTGGCAATGATGACCGACGCCGGACGTAGCGCCATGCTCAACCCTGGCCCGCATGGTTTTAGCGAAGTGCTGTACGCCGTGTCGTCCGCCGCTAACAACAACGGCAGCGCCTTTGCCGGATTAAGCGCCAACTCTCCGTTCTGGAACTGTTTACTGGCGTTCTGCATGTTTGTCGGTCGCTTCGGGGTGATTATCCCGGTGATGGCGATTGCCGGTTCGCTGGTGAGTAAAAAGAGCCAGCCCGCCAGCTCCGGTACACTGCCTACGCACGGCCCGCTGTTTGTTGGCCTGTTAATCGGCACCGTGTTGCTGGTTGGCGCACTGACCTTTATCCCTGCCCTGGCGCTTGGTCCGGTGGCGGAATATCTCTCCTGATGATATTGAGTGAGCACTGAATATGAGTCGTAAACAACTGGCGCTATTCGAACCAACACTTGTCGTTCAGGCGCTGAAAGAAGCGGTGAAAAAATTAAACCCGCAGGCGCAATGGCGCAATCCGGTGATGTTTATCGTCTGGATCGGCAGTCTGCTGACCACCTTTATTAGCATCGCAATGGCAAGCGGCGCGATGCCTGGCAATGCGCTGTTTAGCGCGGCAATTAGCGCATGGCTGTGGGTCACCGTACTGTTCGCTAATTTCGCCGAGGCGCTGGCTGAAGGCCGCAGTAAAGCGCAGGCCAACAGTCTGAAAGGTGTAAAAAAAACCGCCTTTGCCCGCAAGCTGCGTGAGCCGAAATATGGCGCTGCGGCGGACAAAGTACCTGCCGATCAACTGCGTAAAGGCGATATCGTACTGGTAGAAGCTGGCGATATTATCCCCTGCGATGGTGAAGTTATTGAAGGGGGGGCATCGGTCGATGAAAGCGCCATCACCGGGGAATCGGCACCGGTGATCCGTGAATCCGGCGGCGATTTTGCCTCCGTCACTGGCGGTACGCGTATTCTTTCTGACTGGCTGGTGATTGAGTGCAGCGTTAACCCCGGCGAGACATTTCTGGATCGGATGATCGCGATGGTGGAAGGCGCGCAGCGACGCAAAACGCCAAACGAGATTGCCCTGACCATTCTCCTGATTGCCCTGACTATCGTCTTTTTACTGGCAACCGCCACGCTGTGGCCGTTTTCCGCGTGGGGCGGTAATGCAGTCAGCGTAACGGTACTGGTGGCGCTGCTGGTCTGTCTGATCCCAACGACCATTGGCGGTCTGTTGTCAGCGATCGGCGTCGCCGGGATGAGTCGGATGCTGGGCGCGAATGTGATTGCCACCAGCGGACGTGCAGTTGAAGCGGCAGGTGACGTTGACGTTCTGCTACTGGATAAAACCGGCACCATCACACTTGGTAACCGTCAGGCGTCGGAGTTTATCCCTGCGCAGGGCGTGGATGAAAAAACGCTGGCTGACGCCGCACAACTGGCTTCGCTGGCTGATGAAACGCCGGAAGGCCGCAGTATTGTGATCCTCGCCAAGCAGCGTTTTAACCTGCGTGAGCGCGATGTGCAGTCGCTTCACGCCACCTTTGTACCGTTTACTGCGCAAAGCCGGATGAGCGGGATCAACATCGACAACCGCATGATCCGTAAAGGTTCTGTCGATGCCATTCGCCGCCATGTTGAGGCTAACGGCGGTCACTTCCCTGCCGACGTCGATCAAAAAGTCGATCAGGTTGCGCGTCAGGGAGCCACGCCGCTGGTGGTGGTGGAAGGTTCTCGTGTGCTGGGCGTTATTGCGCTGAAAGATATCGTCAAAGGCGGTATTAAAGAGCGCTTCGCCCAACTGCGCAAAATGGGCATTAAAACGGTGATGATTACCGGTGATAACCGTCTGACTGCCGCCGCGATAGCTGCGGAAGCGGGTGTCGATGATTTTCTCGCCGAAGCGACACCGGAGGCCAAGCTGGCATTGATTCGTCAGTATCAGGCGGAAGGCCGTTTGGTGGCGATGACCGGCGACGGCACCAACGATGCTCCGGCGCTGGCGCAGGCAGATGTCGCGGTGGCGATGAACTCTGGTACTCAGGCGGCGAAAGAAGCGGGCAATATGGTGGATCTCGACTCCAACCCGACCAAGTTGATCGAGGTGGTACATATTGGCAAACAGATGCTGATGACCCGTGGCTCGCTGACCACCTTCAGCATTGCCAACGATGTGGCGAAATACTTCGCCATTATTCCGGCGGCGTTCGCGGCAACGTATCCGCAGTTAAATGCGCTGAACATCATGCGCCTGCATTCGCCCGACTCCGCCATTCTCAGTGCGGTGATTTTCAACGCCTTGATTATCGTCTTTTTGATTCCCCTGGCGTTAAAAGGCGCGAGTTATAAACCGCTTACCGCTTCTGCCATGTTGCGCCGTAACTTATGGATTTACGGTCTGGGTGGGCTGCTGGTGCCGTTTATTGGTATCAAAGTCATTGATTTACTGCTAACCGTTTGCGGTCTGGTGTGAGGTTTACCATGAGTGGATTACGTCCGGCATTATCGACATTTCTCTTTCTGTTATTGATTACTGGCGGCGTTTACCCGCTGCTGACCACCGCGCTGGGGCAATGGTGGTTTCCCTGGCAGGCCAACGGTTCGTTGATTCGTGAAGGTGATACGGTGCGCGGTTCGGCATTGATCGGGCAGAATTTTACTGGCAACGGCTATTTTCATGGTCGCCCGTCGGCAACGGCAGAAATGCCCTATAATCCACAGGCTTCTGGCGGGAGCAATCTGGCGGTCAGTAACCCTGAGCTGGATAAACTAATAGCCGCACGCGTTGCTGCATTACGGGCCGCTAACCCGGATGCCAGCGCGAGCGTTCCGGTTGAGCTGGTGACGGCATCGGCAAGCGGGCTGGACAATAATATCACCCCGCAAGCGGCGGCATGGCAGATCCCACGCGTGGCGAAAGCGCGTAATCTCAGCGTTGAACAGCTCACGCAACTGATCGCAAAATACAGCCAACAACCGCTGGTGAACTATATCGGCCAGCCGGTCGTCAACATTGTCGAACTCAATCTGGCGCTGGATAAGCTTGATGAATAACGAACCCTTACGTCCCGACCCCGATCGTCTGCTGGAACAAACTGCCGCGCCGCATCGGGGGAAGCTGAAAGTTTTCTTCGGTGCCTGCGCAGGCGTCGGGAAGACCTGGGCGATGCTGGCAGAAGCCCAGCGACTGCGGGCGCAAGGGCTGGATATTGTGGTTGGCGTGGTAGAAACCCACGGGCGGAAAGATACCGCCGCAATGCTGGAAGGGCTGGCTGTTCTGCCGTTAAAACGCCAGGCGTACCGTGGGCGGCACATCAGCGAGTTTGATCTCGATGCCGCCCTCGCCCGCCGTCCGGCACTGATCTTAATGGACGAACTGGCGCACAGTAATGCGCCAGGTTCTCGTCATCCCAAACGCTGGCAGGATATTGAAGAACTGCTGGAAGCTGGCATTGATGTTTTCACTACCGTCAACGTTCAGCATCTGGAAAGTCTGAATGATGTGGTCAGCGGCGTCACCGGAATTCAGGTACGGGAAACCGTGCCCGATCCTTTTTTTGATGCCGCCGACGACGTAGTACTGGTGGACTTGCCCCCGGACGATCTGCGCCAGCGACTGAAAGAAGGCAAAGTCTATATTGCCGGGCAGGCGGAGCGCGCCATTGAACATTTTTTTCGTAAAGGTAATCTGATCGCCCTGCGCGAACTGGCACTGCGCCGTACTGCCGATCGCGTTGATGAGCAAATGCGCGCCTGGCGGGGGCATCCTGGCGAAGAGAAAGTCTGGCACACGCGCGACGCGATCCTTTTATGCATCGGGCATAACACCGGCAGCGAAAAACTGGTCCGCGCGGCGGCGCGGCTGGCGTCACGGCTGGGAAGCGTCTGGCACGCGGTGTATGTTGAAACCCCTGCCCTGCACCGCTTACCGGAGAAAAAACGTCGGGCAATTCTCAGCGCCTTACGTCTGGCGCAGGAGCTGGGCGCAGAGACGGCAACACTTTCTGATCCAGCGGAAGAGAAAGCGGTAGTGCGTTATGCCCGTGAACATAATCTCGGCAAGATTATTCTCGGTCGCCCAGCCTCGCGCCGCTGGTGGCGTCGGGAAACGTTTGCTGACCGACTGGCGCGAATCGCCCCCGATCTCGATCAGGTGCTGGTCGCGCTTGATGAACCACCCGCCCGCACGATAAACAACGCGCTGGATAGCCGCTCTTTTAAAGACAAGTGGCGGGTACAGATTCAGGGATGCGTGGTTGCCGCCGCGTTATGCGCCGTTATCACCTTAATTGCCATGCAGTGGCTGATGGCGTTTGATGCCGCCAACCTGGTGATGCTGTATCTGCTTGGCGTGGTGATGGTGGCGCTATTTTATGGACGCTGGCCTTCAGTGGTTGCCACCGTCATTAATGTGGTGAGTTTCGATCTCTTTTTTATCGCCCCACGCGGCACGCTCGCCGTCTCTGATGTGCAATATCTACTGACCTTCGCGGTGATGTTAACCGTCGGGCTGGTGATCGGGAACCTTACTGCGGGCGTGCGTTATCAGGCGCGGGTAGCCCGTTACCGCGAGCAACGCACACGGCACTTATATGAAATGTCGAAAGCTCTGGCTGTGGGCCGCAGTCCGCAGGACATCGCCGCCACCAGCGAACAATTTATTGCCTCCACGTTTCATGCCCGCAGTCAGGTGCTGTTACCCGATGACAACGGTAAATTGCAGCCGTTAACACATCCGCAAGGAATGACGCCGTGGGACGATGCCATCGCGCAGTGGAGTTTTGATAAAGGCCTGCCTGCGGGCGCGGGCACCGACACGTTACCCGGTGTACCGTACCAGATTTTGCCGCTAAAAAGCGGCGAGAAAACCTACGGACTGGTGGTGGTGGAACCGGGGAATCTGCGTCAATTGATGATCCCGGAACAGCAGCGCCTGCTGGAGACGTTTACGCTGTTAGTCGCCAATGCCCTTGAGCGGCTGACGCTGACCGCCAGCGAAGAACAGGCGCGGATGGCAAGCGAACGAGAACAGATCCGCAACGCCCTGCTGGCGGCACTTTCGCATGATTTACGCACGCCGCTTACGGTGCTGTTCGGTCAGGCAGAAATCTTAACGCTCGATCTGGCAAGCGAAGGATCGCCCCACGCCCGCCAGGCCAGCGAGATTCGCCAGCATGTGCTGAACACGACCCGACTGGTGAATAATCTACTGGATATGGCGCGAATTCAGTCCGGCGGCTTTAATTTGAAGAAAGAGTGGTTAACGCTGGAAGAAGTGGTCGGCAGCGCGCTGCAAATGCTGGAACCGGGTTTATCGTCGCCCATCAATCTTTCTCTGCCAGAACCGCTGACCTTAATCCACGTTGACGGGCCACTGTTTGAACGGGTGCTGATTAATCTGCTGGAGAACGCGGTGAAATACGCGGGTGCGCAGGCCGAAATTGGTATCGATGCCCACGTTGAGGGCGAAAATCTACAACTGGATGTCTGGGATAATGGCCCCGGTCTTCCACCAGGCCAGGAGCAGACGATTTTCGATAAGTTTGCTCGTGGAAATAAAGAGTCGGCGGTGCCGGGGGTAGGGCTTGGGCTGGCAATTTGTCGGGCGATTGTGGATGTACACGGCGGCACCATTACCGCGTTCAACCGACCGGAAGGTGGTGCCTGTTTTCGTGTTACACTTCCCCAGCAAACTGCCCCTGAACTTGAAGAATTTCATGAGGATATGTGACAAACGTTCTGATTGTTGAAGATGAACAGGCTATTCGTCGCTTTCTGCGCACGGCGCTGGAGGGCGACGGGATGCGCGTCTTTGAGGCCGAAACGCTGCAACGCGGCTTGCTGGAAGCGGCAACCCGTAAGCCAGATTTGATTATTCTCGATCTCGGCCTGCCCGATGGTGATGGGATTGAGTTTATCCGCGACCTGCGCCAGTGGAGCGCGGTGCCGGTGATTGTGCTTTCCGCACGCAGCGAAGAGAGCGACAAAATCGCCGCACTGGATGCCGGAGCGGATGATTACCTGAGTAAGCCGTTTGGCATTGGCGAATTGCAGGCCCGTCTGCGCGTCGCTTTACGCCGCCACTCCGCCACCACCGCGCCCGATCCGCTGGTGAAATTTTCCGATGTGACCGTCGATTTAGCCGCCCGCGTGATTCACCGGGGTGAGGAAGAGGTGCATCTCACGCCGATTGAATTCCGCCTGCTGGCCGTGCTGCTCAACAACGCCGGAAAAGTGCTCACCCAGCGCCAGTTACTCAATCAGGTGTGGGGACCAAACGCGGTCGAACACAGTCATTATTTGCGTATTTATATGGGGCATCTGCGACAAAAACTGGAGCAAGATCCCGCCCGCCCCCGCCATTTCATTACTGAAACCGGTATTGGGTATCGGTTTATGCTTTGAATATTAATTTTAATACATCCTGCCTTTTATTAATTAAAGCCGTAATAATAAATACGGCTTTTTATCTTAAACAACACACAAAAATAACAATTCAATATTTTATATTACTGAGTAAAAAGTTCATCATTAAATAAATTAAGATTGATCATTTTTTATTGATCACCTTCACAGTTCAACAGTATTTCCTGGATAGAATACCTTCACCTTCATTCACATCAGGAAAGGTAAATTAAATGGAAAATAACAGCCGCACTATGCCCCATATAAGGCGGACAACTCATATTATGAAGTTTGCTCATCGCAATAGCTTCGACTTTCACTTCTTCAATGCCCGTTAGTCTACCGACTAAGGGCACTTCAGCGTACAGGTCTTCCTGACTCTCTGTATTACAGGCATATGCCTGTATTCCGCAGTGCTCATTCTCTGTTAACCCTTGTATTATCAGCCACCGGACTGATAAGGGTTTCTGCATTCTGAAAAAAGCAAACTTCTGATTAATTTATCAGCGGGGTAACTTTGCTTTTTTTCCGGCACGATCGATTTCTCATTCGAGAAATTGAGGACCTGCTATTACCAAAAATAAAGAGTTGGAAAATGTCAAAATTAAAAATTGCGGTTAGTGATTCTTGCCCGGACTGTTTTACCACGCAGCGAGAATGTATCTATATTAATGAAAACAGTAATATCGATGTGGCGGCAATAGTTTTATCGCTCAACGATGTTACACGCGGAAAACTCGATGAAATCGATGCCACGGGTTATGGCATCCCGGTATTTATTGCTACTGAAAATCAAGAACGTGTACCCGCAGAGTATTTGCCCCGTATTTCGGGTGTCTTTGAGAATTGCGAATCGCGACGAGAATTTTATGGTCGTCAGTTAGAAACCGCAGCCAGCCATTATGAAACTCAACTGCGCCCGCCCTTCTTCCGCGCACTGGTCGATTATGTCAATCAGGGTAACAGCGCGTTTAATTGCCCCGGTCATCAGGGCGGCGAATTTTTCCGTCGCCATCCGGCGGGGAATCAGTTTGTGGAATACTTTGGTGAGGCGCTGTTCCGTGCTGACTTGTGCAACGCGGATGTGGCAATGGGCGATCTGCTGATTCACGAAGGCGCGCCATGCATTGCACAGCAACATGCGGCAAAAGTGTTTAATGCCGATAAAACATACTTCGTTCTAAATGGCACTTCATCTTCTAACAAAGTGGTTTTAAACGCCCTGTTAACACCGGGGGATCTGGTGCTGTTTGACCGTAATAACCATAAATCTAATCACCACGGAGCGTTGCTACAGGCTGGCGCAACACCAGTTTATCTGGAAACCGCACGCAACCCGTATGGCTTTATCGGTGGTATTGATGCCCACTGCTTCGAAGAAAATTACCTGCGCGAACTGATTACAGAAGTCGCACCGCAGCGGGCAAAAGAGGCGCGTCCTTTCCGCCTCGCCGTTATTCAGCTAGGCACTTACGACGGTACGATTTATAACGCCCGTCAGGTGGTGGATAAAATTGGTCATCTGTGTGACTACATCCTCTTTGACTCCGCATGGGTCGGCTATGAGCAGTTTATCCCGATGATGGCGGACTGTTCACCACTGTTGCTGGATCTTAATGAGAACGATCCGGGTATTCTGGTTACGCAATCTGTGCATAAACAGCAGGCTGGTTTTTCCCAGACTTCACAAATCCATAAAAAAGACAGCCATATCAAAGGGCAACAGCGTTATGTACCGCACAAACGCATGAACAACGCCTTTATGATGCATGCCTCCACCAGCCCGTTCTATCCGCTGTTTGCCGCACTGGATATCAACGCCAAAATGCATGAAGGCGTCAGCGGTCGTAATATGTGGATGGATTGTGTGGTAAATGGCATTAATGCCCGCAAACTGATCCTCGATAACTGTCAGCATATTCGTCCATTCGTACCTGAACTGGTGGATGGTAAACCCTGGCAGTCGTATGAAACAGCGCAAATTGCGGTTGATCTGCGCTTCTTCCAGTTTGTACCAGGTGAGCACTGGCATTCTTTTGAAGGCTATGCAGAGAATCAATACTTTGTCGATCCGTGCAAACTGTTGCTGACAACCCCAGGTATTGATGCACGTAACGGCGAATATGAAGCGTTCGGTGTACCCGCGACGATTCTTGCTAACTTCCTGCGCGAAAATGGCGTAGTGCCGGAAAAATGCGATCTTAACTCCATCCTCTTTCTGCTGACTCCGGCAGAAGATATGGCCAAACTTCAGCAACTTGCTGCTCTGCTGGTACGCTTCGAAAAACTGCTTGAGTCCGACGCGCCATTATCAGAAGTACTGCCTTCCATCTACAAACAGCATGAAGAGCGCTACACCGGTTATACCCTGCGTCAGTTGTGTCAGGAAATGCATGATTTGTATGCCCGTCACAACGTGAAACAACTGCAAAAAGAGATGTTTCGTAAGGAACACTTCCCACGTGTCAGCATGAATCCACAAGAAGCCAACTACGCCTATTTACGCGGTGAAGTGGAGCTGGTTCGTCTGCCGGATGCAGAAGGCCGTATCGCTGCAGAAGGTGCGCTTCCTTATCCTCCGGGAGTGCTGTGTGTTGTTCCGGGTGAAATCTGGGGTGGTGCTGTTCTGCGTTACTTCAGCGCTCTGGAAGAAGGGATCAACCTGCTGCCAGGTTTTGCACCGGAGCTTCAGGGTGTCTATATCGAAGAACATGATGGTCGTAAGCAAGTTTGGTGCTATGTCATCAAGCCTCGTGGTGCGCAAAGCACCCTGCTGAAAGGGGAAAAATTATGAGTCAGACTAAATCGAACAAGATGGGCGTCGTTCAGTTAACCATACTGACGATGGTCAACATGATGGGCTCCGGTATCATCATGCTGCCGACAAAGCTTGCCGAAGTTGGGACAATCTCAATTATCTCCTGGCTGGTGACAGCCGTAGGCTCAATGGCACTGGCGTGGGCATTCGCAAAATGCGGTATGTTCAGCCGTAAGGCAGGTGGTATGGGCGGTTATGCGGAGTATGCTTTCGGTAAATCCGGTAACTTTATGGCGAACTACACCTACGGTGTCTCGCTGCTGATTGCTAACGTCGCGATTGCTATTTCGGCGGTTGGTTACGGCACCGAACTGCTCGGCGCGAGTTTGTCGCCAGTGCAGATTGGTCTTGCGACCATCGGGGTGCTGTGGATTTGTACCGTGGCTAACTTCGGTGGTGCGCGCATTACCGGGCAAATCAGTAGCATTACTGTGTGGGGGGTAATCATTCCGGTCGTCGGTCTGTGCATTATCGGCTGGTTCTGGTTTAGCCCGACGCTGTACGCTAACTCATGGAACCCTCATCATGTACCGTTCTTTAGCGCTGTAGGTTCCTCCATCGCCATGACGTTGTGGGCTTTCCTCGGTCTGGAGTCTGCCTGTGCCAACGCCGAAGTAGTGGAAAACCCGGAACGTAACGTGCCAATAGCAGTCCTTGGCGGTACGTTAGGTGCGGCAGTGATTTATATCGTCTCCACCAACGTGATTGCCGGGATTGTGCCCAATATGGAGCTGGCAAATTCAACGGCACCATTTGGCCTGGCCTTCGCACAGATGTTCACACCAGAAGTGGGTAAAGTCATTATGGCGCTGATGGTGATGTCCTGCTGCGGTTCACTGCTTGGCTGGCAGTTCACCATTGCCCAGGTGTTTAAATCTTCATCTGATGAAGGCTACTTCCCTAAAATTTTCTCCCGTGTAACCAAAGTGGATGCACCGGTTCAGGGAATGTTGATCATTGTGATTATTCAGAGTGGATTGGCACTGATGACCATTAGCCCGTCACTGAACAGCCAGTTCAACGTGCTGGTTAACCTGGCCGTGGTGACCAATATCATCCCGTATATTCTGTCGATGGCAGCATTAGTTATTATTCAGCAGGTCGCCAATGTGCCACCGTCAAAAGCGAAAGTAGCAAACTTTGTTGCCTTTGTTGGTGCGATGTACAGTTTCTATGCGCTGTACTCATCCGGGGAAGAAGCCATGCTGTACGGTTCCATCGTGACCTTCCTTGGTTGGACACTGTATGGTCTGGTATCTCCACGCTTTGAACTGAAAAATAAACACGGTTAAAAAAAGCGAAATAAAAAAGGGCGATTGAATGATCGCCCTTTCTGTTTGTTGACAAAGAGTTCGTTATTTATGCCGCATCCGGCAGGTGTAGGGTCCAAACGCGGTCGAACACAGCAACTATTTGCGTAATTATATGAGGCATTTGCGACAAAAACTGGAACAGGATCTCGTCCGCCCCGCCATTTCATTACTGAAACCGGTATTGGGTATCGGTTTATGCTTTGAAAAAAGTGGCAATGTATGGATAAAGTCATTTTTTATTCAAATATAAGGAACTTAATATTTAAAAAATGTCCCATACAATGCCTCATCATAAATGACACCGTAGCACACAAGGAGCAAGTAGCGATGCGTGAAGTGAGTCAGTTAGTAAATACTGAAGATTCAGCCTGGCCAATAATCCAGAATTGGTTAAAAGAAGCCACAAACCATGCCGAACTCTTACCGGTTAATAAAGATTTAGCCGAAACCGCACTTTATCAATTACAGGTTACAACAAAATCACCGATGGGTGCGCTTGTCTATGGCTCCGGAGGTCTGCTGATTGATAACGGTTGGTTACGCATAGCAGGCTCTGGTCACCCCCGGTTACCACGAGATCCAGCAAGTTGGACACAACGCCCTGAATTCGCAAGCGTGCGGGCTTTACCCATCGCCGATGATGTCGCAGGGGGAATTTTTGCTCTTAATGGTGGCGATCTTGGGGAAGATACTGGCTGCGTTTATTATTTTGCGCCAGATACGCTGAATTGGGAAAGTCTGGAGGTTGGATATTCTGAGTTTCTTCAGTGGGCATTATCCGGTGATTTAGATACCTTCTATGAAAATGTACGCTGGCCGCAATGGCAAGAAGACGTAATAAAATTATCGGCAACGGAAGCCTTCACTTTCTACCCTTTCTTATGGGTACAATGTGAAGAAGCAAGAACAAGAAAAGTTATTTCGCTTACTGAACTCTGGGAAATGCAGTATCAAATGAAAGAAACAATCACGCAATAAGACATGTTCAGGTCCGGGTTTCATTCCCGGACTCGCTATTTTAATGTGTGTTTATCGCTTTCAATTCTTGCTGGCAATTTTCTGACTGACAGCGTCGCAACTCAATAATCCCTACATGCATCATCGAGCCAAAAAATCCGCTTTCGCTGACATAATCCTCATTAACTAGCGGTCGAGTGCCGGGCTTACCCTGGCAAATCCCCATAAAAAATGAGGTGTAGCATTGCCATTCAGGATTTAAACCGGTCTTTTCTTGTGCTGACATATCATGAAGATAAGTAAGTTCTTTTTCGTTCCCGCCTGACAACTGCCAGCGGCGGGTATTATCAGGTAAGTTATCGCCACGGCAATTTGTCTTACACCGGGAAGGCGCAATATTTACCGTAATGCTCCCCGTTAATCCTCTGGTTTTATCTTTAGGGGTCAGTAACCAGTCACCAGCTAATGATGATTGTTCAGGTTGGGCGCATGCTGTCAGCAGTAGTGTGGCGGTAATTAATGCCACTCTGACGACCAGACTCCTTTTGGTCTTCATTTTGAATTCCCTTGAGCTATTCAGTTTGTTGGCAAAGTGCTCGTTGTTCATGCCGGATGCGGCGTGAACGTCTTATCCGGCCTACAAAATCGCGTAAATTCAATATATTGCACCATCTTCCCAAGCCTGATAAGCGTAGCGCATCAGGCAGTCATAAGTAAAAAAAGGCGATCTTCTGACCGCCCTTTTTCTTATTAAATGTGTTTACGCGTTTTTCAGAACTTCGCTAACAATCTCAACCGCTTCTTTCTCAATCTGCTTGCGATGTTCTTCCCCGAGGAAGCTTTCGCAGTAGATTTTGTATGCGTCTTCTGTGCCTGACGGACGCGCGGCGAACCAGCCGTTGTCAGTCATCACTTTCAGACCGCCAATAGAAGCACCATTACCCGGAGCCGCCGTCAGGCGTGCGGTGATCGGGTCACCTGCCAGGGTGCTGGAGCTCACCATTTCCGGAGACAGCTTAGACAGCGCCGCTTTTTGTGCGGAAGTCGCAGCTGCCTGCAAACGGTTATAGCTCGGCGCACCAAAGCGTTCTGCCAGTTCGTTGTAGTGTTCCTGCGGGTTCTTACCAGTGACAGCGGTGATTTCCGCCGCCAGCAGACACATGATGATGCCGTCTTTATCAGTCGACCACGGCGTGCCGTCGAAACGCAGGAAGGAAGCCCCTGCGCTCTCTTCGCCGCCAAAGCCGAAGCTGCCATCGAACAGACCATCAACAAACCATTTGAAACCTACCGGGACTTCTACCAGCTTACGGCCCAAGTCATTGACCACACGGTCGATCATCGCAGATGAAACCAGCGTTTTACCGACAGCAACATCTTTGCCCCACTGCGGACGGTGCTGGAACAGGTAGTTGATCGCCACCGCCAGGTAGTGGTTCGGATTCATCAAACCTGCCGGAGTGACGATACCGTGACGGTCATAATCCGGGTCGTTAGCAAACGCCAGATCGAACTTATCACGCAGTGCCAGCAGACCCGCCATCGCACACTCGGAGGAGCAGTCCATACGGATCGCACCGTCTTTATCGAGGTGCATAAAGCGGAAGGTTTGATCGACCTGATCGTTAACGATGGTCAGGTTGAGGTTGTAATACTCGCCAATGCGCTTCCAGTATTCGATACCGGAACCGCCCAACGGATCAACGCCCAGCGTCAGGCCCGCTTTCTGAATCGCCGCCATATCAACGATATCGGCCAGACCTTCCACAAACGGCTGCACCAGATCCTGCTCTTTCACATGACCGGATGCCATCGCTTCGTCGAGGGAGATACGCTTCACGCCTTTCAGGCCATCGGCCAGCAGTGCGTTGGCCCTGTCTTCCACCACTTTGGTGACGTTGGTATCAGCCGGGCCACCATTTGGCGGGTTGTACTTGATACCACCATCTTCCGGCGGGTTATGGGACGGTGTAATCACGATACCGTCTGCCAGCGGGCCACCTTTTTTATTGTGAACCAGGATGGCATTGGAAACGGCAGGCGTTGGAGTGAAGCCATTGTTTTCCTGCACAATAACATCAACGCCGTTCGCTGCCAGCACTTCCAGAACGGAAATAAACGCAGGCTCGGACAGGGCGTGAGTATCTTTACCCACATAGCAAGGGCCAGTGATGCCGTTTTTCGCACGTTCTTCAGCAATTGCCTGAGCGATCGCCAGAATGTGCGGCTCGTTAAAGCTGTGGCGCGCTGCACTGCCACGGTGACCGGAAGTACCGAATTTCACCGCGTGCTCCGCATTCCCTGCTTCTGGTTTCAGTACATAATATTGCGCCGTCAGTTGGGCGACGTTAATCAAATCACTCTGTTGTGCAGGTTGGCCTGCACGATTGTGGATTGCCATTGCTTTGTCCTTTGTCTGCAACGTTTTAGATAGTTCCGCAAACCTTCTCAATCAATTCCGCCGGGAATTGCATCGACTGCATGATGTGTTCGATCATGCTGCATTTACGGCCGGTGTTGGTGTTGGTGATCACCCAATACGGCGTACCAGGCACATGTTTCGGCTTGGTCTGATTACCATTTTTCAGCAGCGTTTGTTCATCTGCCGCAAAGTAAACGCGTGTACGACCGTGCAACGATTCCGTTGCTTCGGCAAACGCCTGGGCGTCAAGAGAATATAGTGTAGACAACAGCAGCATAAAGCGATTGACCGCTCGCTTTTGCTCTGCGTATTCATCCGAAAGCAGAAGTTCACGCATTGCGCGAACCTTGTCTTTAATCGTTTTGACCGGCTTCGCTTCGACGATAGCAGGTGACGCAACGCGAACCTCTTTCGTCACCGGAGCAGCAGGCTGTGATGCGGCGGAAAATTTCAACATACGCCGTAAAATGTCGGATGCGCTCTCGCCGATATGCTTAGTGTGGCTGGCAATATAGCTGTAGAGTTCATCATCAACTTCAATCGTTTTCATCTTAATCCAGTGCAGTGTCTTAGCTGAATACAAGTCGCCAGGAGTATATGAATAAATCCCGGCAGCGGATAGCGTCAAGCCTGGCTTGCAGAAAAACTCGGAATAAACCTTATTTGTTGCAGCCCTGTGGCACAATGGTCAACATAATACCCTAACCCGACAACGCGAAAAAAAGAACTTTGCCATGAAATTGAATATCCGCGCGCAAACTGCACAAAACCAGCACAATAATTCTCCCATCGTTCTTGTCCATGGTCTGTTTGGCAGCCTCGACAACCTTGGCGTACTGGCTCGCGATCTGGTAAACGATCACAATATCATCCAGGTTGATATGCGTAACCACGGTCTTTCACCGAGAGATCCGGTAATGAATTACCCGGCGATGGCGCAGGATCTTGTTGATACCCTGGATGCACAGCAGATCGACAAAGCAACATTTATCGGTCACTCCATGGGCGGTAAAGCGGTAATGGCTCTTACTGCACTAGCCCCCGATCGCATTGACAAGCTGGTGGCGATTGATATTGCGCCGGTCGACTATCACGTACGCCGTCATGATGAGATTTTCGCGGCCATCAACGCAGTCAGTGAATCAGACGCACAAACACGCCAGCAAGCAGCGGCAATAATGCGCCAGCATCTTAATGAAGAAGGGGTGATTCAGTTTCTGTTGAAATCTTTTGTTGACGGGGAGTGGCGCTTTAACGTGCCAGTATTGTGGGATCAGTATCCGCATATTGTGGGTTGGGAGAAAATCCCGGCATGGGATCATCCTACCCTGTTTATCCCTGGCGGCAATTCTCCGTATGTTAGCGAGCAGTACCGTGATGATTTACTGGCACAATTTCCACAGGCTCGGGCGCATGTGATTGCAGGCGCGGGTCACTGGGTCCATGCTGAAAAACCGGATGCGGTATTACGCGCTATCCGTCGCTATCTCAATGATTAACGCAACTGATTAAAAACCCAGCGTCCGCGTCGCTTTCCGCGCGTGGGCGTTGGCGTGACTCATCGCGCTGATGTATTATGGCGCGCTATCCATCCGGGCAGGCGCCTGGCTGATTGTTTCCCCCGAAGTCACCAAGATCATGGCCAAAGAACAAACGGACCGTACGACATTAGATCTGTTCGCGCACGAGCGTCGACCGGGACGACCGAAAACTAATCCGCTTTCGCGCGATGAACAGCTGCGTATTAATAAACGCAACCAACTAAAACGCGACAAAGTACGTGGCCTTAAGCGTGTCGAACTGAAGTTGAACGCGGAAGCTGTCGAGGCACTGAACGAGCTGGCGGAATCGCGCAATATGAGCCGTAGCGAGCTGATCGAAGAGATGTTAATGCAGCAACTGGCGGCGCTGCGTAGTCAGGGCATCGTTTAAATTTCCACTTTCATGTAGCACAGTGTGCAGTCCTGCTCGTTTGCTGATTCCGCAAGACTGCCTGTTCTGCTATGATTGCCTTTATCCGTGGGCAATTTTCCACCCCCATTTCAATAAGTTTCAAGAGGTTATTTCACTCATGGCTATCACTGGCATCTTTTTCGGCAGCGACACCGGTAATACCGAAAATATCGCAAAAATGATTCAAAAACAGCTTGGTAAAGACGTTGCCGATGTCCATGACATTGCAAAAAGCAGCAAAGAAGATCTGGAAGCATATGACATTCTGCTGCTGGGCATCCCAACCTGGTATTACGGCGAAGCGCAGTGTGACTGGGATGACTTCTTCCCGACTCTCGAAGAGATTGATTTTAATGGTAAACTGGTTGCGCTGTTTGGTTGTGGCGACCAGGAAGATTACGCAGAATACTTCTGCGATGCATTGGGCACCATCCGCGACATCATTGAACCGCGCGGCGCAACTATCGTTGGTCACTGGCCAACCGCGGGCTACCACTTCGAAGCGTCAAAAGGTCTGGCTGATGATGACCACTTTGTCGGTCTGGCTATCGACGAAGATCGTCAGCCGGAACTGACCGCTGAACGTGTAGAAAAATGGGTTAAACAAATTTCTGAAGAGCTGCATCTCGACGAAATTCTCAATGCCTGATGTGATGCGGCGTAGACTCATGTCTACGCCGTATTAATAGATAATGCCAATCAAAATAATTGCTACAAATTTGTAACTTTTGCTGTTGTACCTGTACAATGTCCCGGTGTTCAAGTGGCCTTGCCGTTGTAAATGTAAGCTGTGCCACGTTTTTATTAACAATATTTGCCAGGGACTTGTGGTTTTCATTTAGGCGTGGCAATTCTATAATGATACGCATTATCTCAAGAGCAAATTCTGTCACTTCTTCTAATGAAGTGAACCGCTTAGTAACAGGACAGATTCCGCATGACTGATAACAATACCGCCCTAAAGAAAGCTGGCCTGAAAGTAACGCTTCCTCGTTTAAAAATCCTGGAAGTTCTTCAGGAGCCGGACAACCATCACGTCAGTGCGGAAGATTTATACAAACGTCTGATCGATATGGGTGAAGAAATTGGTCTGGCTACGGTATATCGCGTACTGAACCAGTTTGACGACGCTGGTATCGTCACCCGCCACAATTTTGAAGGCGGTAAATCCGTATTTGAACTGACACAGCAACATCACCACGATCACCTGATCTGCCTCGACTGCGGCAAGGTAATCGAATTTAGTGATGATTCCATCGAAGCGCGTCAGCGTGAAATTGCCGCAAAACATGGCATTCGCCTGACTAACCACAGTCTCTATCTTTACGGTCACTGTGCCGAAGGCGATTGCCGCGAAGATGAGCACGCGCACGAAGGCAAATAAGCCAGCCTGAACGAGAAAAGCCAACCTGCGGGTTGGCTTTTTTATGCAAGGGAAATAAGAAAAGCGAGAGTTACAGCTCTCACTTATTTGTTATTACTGCGAATTTCCTGCCAGACCTTATCACAATCGGCTTTCACCGCCTGATCATTTCCGGTTTGCGTTGCGCGCAGACACTGCTGATAATCCAGTACGCGGACACTTTCCTGGTCGGCAAACTGCTGATGTTGTTTCTCTTTCTTCAGCACGTTTAACACGCTCTGGCAGGCTTCAATTTTTTCTGGCGAACCTTGTGCGGTGTTGATACAGGCGCTGTATGCCTCTTTCAGACGACTGTCTTCCTGTGGCGCGGTTGATTGCACACAAGCTACCAGCCCCGATGCCATTATGGCGATGAGAATCAGTTTTTTCATAGCAAATTCCTCAAACGTGCGGCAGGCACAAAACCTGCCGCGTCGGGCATCAGAAGATGGTGAATGGTGCGATTACCATAAATTTCACGTCACGCTCATCCTGGAAGATGTTGCCGTAACCACCGCCCCAGCTTGGGATGTCGGAGTGGTTGTCGTATTCGGTGAAGTGCAGTTTGAACATCGTGCCTTTGGCGCGACCGTCCTGAATGGTGTACACCGCATCCAGGCTGTAGGCAGACTCTTCAATAGTCCGGTTTTTATCGTAGTACGCATCCGGATTGCTCTGCCAGGTCGCAGGTTTAGCATCCCATGCGTAAACGTAGGAAGCGCCGATGGCGAAGCCTGGAAGATTCCAGTTTTTCAGGTCATACATCGCACCGAAGAAGATCGCTTTTTCGCCGTTGGCGTTGAAGTCGGAACGGTTATCCCACCAGATATCCAGGCGACCGTTCGAGGAAGCGTAGGTTGGAGTCATACGTTGCAGGAAGTATCCCTGCTGACCGTCAGCCTTAACCCAGGTACCTTCGAGGCGCAAATCCACTACGTCAGCCGCCCGGTAACCAAAGGTCAACGCCTGCAGCCAGGCGGTGCCGTCATAAAGATCGTTGACGCTGCGATCGTCAACTTTATCGCGCGTACCATAGAACTGGTAGCTGGTGGTTAACGGGCTACCGGCGATATCAAATTTGTAGCTGGCTTTGGCAAAATATTGATCGATATACCCTTCGGCCTGACCAAACGCCGCTTCCAGTACGAAGTTATTTTTGAAGTCGTACTTCGCCCCAAGGGAGTGTAGATAATCAACTTTGGTGGTTTTATCGTTCTGATAAAACTCATCCATTTCCAGATGCCACGGTGCTTTGTATTCGTTGGTCCACATGTAGGAGAAACTCAACGCACCAGCATCGCCATAATCAAAATTCGCCCCGGCTTCCGCCCCCTGATAAGTACCCGGCATAAAGCTCCAGTGCGGCGCTAACAGCGTTTGACCAGTTGGCTGAATGTAACCTGCCCTCGCCCAAACCGGACCGTATTTAAATTTAGCCGCCGCTTTATACAGACTTATACCGCTTTTATCGCCGGACCAGTCTTCGTCATAGGCTTTATTACTTTTTGAAAACGCGATTTCGTTCGGGTGAGAGCTGTCGCCGTTTTCTGCCATTTCAATCGCTGTAAACGCGGCAATATCCAGACCGAACATATCAGCGGCATAGCCAGACTGAAAATCGAGATTAGCGTTCCAGGTGGAGTGAGAAAGGTTGGTTTTATATTTGTCGCCGTCGGTAACATCTTTACGGTCGCGTTCACGCTGCCAGTAATAGATACCGCCGGTTAAGGTTGAATCGTCGATGAATCCTTCGGCGCGAGCCTCCGGAATTGCCATAAAGCCCGACATAGCTGTAACACCGGCGATAGCCAGCGCCAGCGTACTACGTTTGCCACTAAACGCACGCATGGGTTAATCCTCTTTGACGTATAAATTGCTGCACCAAAGGTGAACAGCGAAAAAAATAAAAATTAAAAAAGTAGCGTTGAGAAAAGTCTCGCTGACTACAGGAACAGACTATTTTTCGCGACGCGAATTATCAATCTCTTTCTGTAACCAGAATGTAATAACATGAGCAACCGCACATATTTTGATGATTTTTGTTACAAGGCTTAAGTTTGCAGTTGAAAGGCTTGCAGAAGAATAAAAACGTGAAATTCCAGCAAGATGAAAGCGGTTACATTTTATTTAATTATGATTTGTAATTTTAAATTTGCTTTATGAATAAATTACGAAGCGGAATTAATTCGCGAAGAAAAGCAGAAAAAAAACGCCGCGGAGCGCGGCGTTTGGGTTTGTTTGCTATTTTTTGCCGGATGCGGCGTGAACGCTCTATCCGACAACGTAAACTTACTCGCCTACTTTCGCCCAGGTATCACGCAGCCCAACGGTGCGGTTAAATACCGGTTTTTCCGCCGTAGAATGGCGGCTGTCGAGGCAGAAGTAACCTTCACGCTCAAACTGGAATGCTTTACCCGCAACCGCATCTTTCAGCGACGGTTCAGCAAAGCCCTGTTTGATCACCAGCGATTCCGGGTTAATCACCGACAGGAAATCATCCGCAGCACCAGGGTTCGGCACGCTGAACAGACGGTCATACAAACGGATTTCAACCGGCAGCGCATGTGCCGCGCTCACCCAGTGAATAACACCTTTGACTTTACGACCATCTGCCGGATCTTTGCTTAAGGTGTCGGCGTCATAAGTACAGAAGATGGTGGTGATATTGCCTTCGGCATCTTTCTCCACGCGTTCTGCCTTAATGACGTAAGCATTACGCAGACGCACTTCTTTACCCAGCACCAGACGTTTGTACTGCTTGTTAGCTTCTTCGCGGAAATCGGCGCGATCGATCCAAATCTCACCGCTAAATGGCACCTGGCGGCTGCCCATTTCCGGTTTATTCGGATGGTTCGGCATGGTAACCATTTCGCCTTCGCCCTGGTAGTTTTCGATAACCAGTTTCACCGGATCGATAACCGCCATTGCGCGCGGCGCATTTTCGTTGAGATCTTCACGGATGCAGGATTCCAGCGACGCCATCTCAATGGTGTTGTCCTGCTTGGTCACGCCGATGCGTTTGCAGAACTCACGAATAGAAGCTGCAGTGTAACCACGACGACGCAGACCGGAAATGGTCGGCATACGCGGGTCATCCCAGCCTTCAACGTGCTTGTCGGTCACCAGCAGGTTCAGCTTACGCTTGGACATCACAGTGTATTCCAGATTCAGGCGCGAGAATTCGTACTGGCGCGGGTGAACAGGAATGGTGATGTTGTCCAGCACCCAGTCGTACAGGCGACGGTTGTCCTGGAACTCAAGCGTACACAGAGAGTGCGTAATACCTTCCAGCGCATCGCTGATGCAGTGGGTAAAGTCGTACATCGGGTAGATGCACCACTTGTTGCCAGTCTGGTGGTGTTCAGCAAACTTAATGCGGTACAGCACCGGATCGCGCATCACGATAAACGGCGAAGCCATGTCGATCTTCGCACGCAGGCAGGCTTTACCTTCTTCAAAACCGCCGGTACGCATTTTCTCGAACAGCGCCAGGTTCTCTTCAACGCTGCGATCGCGGTACGGGCTGTTTTTACCCGGCTGCGTCAGGGTGCCACGGTATTCGCGGATCTGTTCCGGTGTCAGTTCATCAACGTACGCCAGGCCTTTATTGATCAGTTCGATCGCATAGGCGTGGAGCTGATCAAAATAATCGGAGGAGTAACGGACGTTACCAGACCAGTGAAAACCTAACCACTCAACGTCGTTTTTGATCGACTCAACATACTCGATATCTTCTTTTACCGGGTTAGTGTCGTCGAAACGCAGGTTGCACTGGCCTTTATAGTCCTGGGCGATCCCGAAGTTCAGGCAGATAGATTTCGCATGGCCAATATGCAGATAGCCATTCGGCTCCGGCGGGAAACGGGTGTGTACTGTGGTGTGCTTACCACTGGCCAGATCTTCATCGATGATCTGACGAATAAAGTTAGTCGGGCGGGCTTCTGCCTCACTCATCGTGGATTCCTCAAAGCGTAAACAATGTATAACGGCGTATGATCTTATAAGCGGGACAGGCTGACAACTGTTAGTTAGTGAAAATCGACAATCTCACTGAGATTATGGGGATTATTGATGAAAAAAAAAGCGGCAGAGAAGATCTCCACCGCTTGTCATTGTTGGATGCGACGCTCAAGCGTCGCATCAGGCATAAAGAAGATTACTTTTTGATTTCATACAGCGGCGTTTGACCCGCCACGACATGGCCCTGAGCTTTAATGATCAAGCCGCTGAAATCGTCGATATTGCTGCAAACCACCGGGCTAATCATCGAGCGGGCGTTTTCGTTCAGATAATCCAGATCCATTTCCAGAATCGGTTGCCCTGCGCTTACTTGCGCGCCCTCTTCCACCAGACGTTTAAAGCCTTTACCTTCCAGCGCTACGGTGTCGATACCCATATGGACGACAATCTCCGCGCCTTTTTCAGTTTCCAGGCAGAATGCGTGGTTGGTGTTGAAGATTTTCACGATAGTCCCTGCGGCTGGTGATACGACGATTTTATCTGTCGGTTTCACCGCCACACCGTCACCCACCGCTTTGCTGGCGAATGCTTCGTCAGGAACCTGATCCAGTGCCACAACATCACCGGTAATCGGCGATACCAGCTCCGCGATAGATACTGCGTTTGGTACAGCCTGCGGTTTTGCTACAGGCGCGGCAGTTGCCGGAGCAGTTTCAGCAGAGGCAGCGGCTACCGGACCGCGGGCAACGACTTTCTTCATCGCATCGCCGATGGATTCTGCTTTCGCGCCAACAATCACCTGAATAGTCTGTTTGTTCAGTTTCACTACCCCAGAAGCACCCAGACGTTTACACATCGTATCGTTAACGCGGGCAGAGTCAGCCACTGTAAGGCGCAGACGGGTGATACAGGCGTCAATTGCTTTCAGGTTGTCAGTGCCGCCAACCGCAGCAATATAGTTGGTTGCCAGTTGATTGAGACCTTCTTCAGTATTGCTGTTAGCCTCTTCAGTAACGATCTCGTCTTCTTTATCTTCACGACCTGGCGTTTTCAGGTTGAACATGCGGATAACCAAACTGAACACCACGAAGTAGATAGCGAAGAAGACAACCCCCATCACCAGCAGCATCCAGACGTTCTGGCTGGCGGCCGGCAGGTTATACATCAACGCGTAGTCGATAGCCCCCGCAGAGAAAGAGAAGCCGGCATGGATACCCAGCAACGTTGCCACAAACAGGCTGATACCGGTCAGCAGTGCGTGCAGGAGGTACAGCAGCGGTGCAAGGAACATGAACAGGAATTCCAGCGGCTCAGTCACACCGGTCAGGAACGCAGTAACAGCAACAGAAAGCAGCATCCCGCCAACCATCGGACGGCGCTCTTTCGGTGCTGCAAAGTACATCGCCAGCGCCGCACCCGGCAGACCGAACATCATGATCGGGAAGAAGCCGGACATGAACATCCCCGCGGTGCCGTCACCGGCATAGAAGCGGTTGATGTCACCGTGAAAAACCGTACCCGCCGCGTTGGTGAATTCACCAATCTGGAACCAGGCGATGGTGTTCAGTACCTGATGCAGACCGGTTGGGATCAGCAGACGGTTGATGAAACCAAAGATACCGGAACCCAGCGCGCCCGCAGAAACGATCCACTCGCCGCCTGCATGGATAGCGTGCTGTACCGGCGGCCAGACGTAACCAAAAATGGCCGCCAGCACCAGGCAGAAGAAGCCGGTGGCAATCGGCACAAAGCGTTTGCCGCCGAAGAAACTCAGGAAGTCCGGCAGTTTAATATCGGACCAACGGTTATAAGCTGCGCCACCAACCAGACCGGTAATGATACCCGCCAGTACACCCATGTTAATTTCTGGGTTGATGGTCACCATCGCTTTGGTTAACACAAAGTAACCTACCGCACCCGCCAGTGCCGCCGCACCTGCGCTGTCTTTCGACCAGCTGGATGCCACACCGATGGCGAAGATTAATGCGAGGTTATCAAAAATCGCACCGCCCGCCTGGGCAATAAACGCAACGTTAAGTAAATCTGGCTGACCGAATCGCAGCAACAGCGCCGCCACCGGCAGCACCGCGATAGGGAGCTGTAACGCCCTACCGAGTCGCTGGAAAAAACCTAAAATATTCATCTTATTCCCCCTACGAGAACCCTATTTGGCTCGTTTAAAGCCGTATTTTTATTTTGCTGCAAATTGTACTGCCGATGTTCTGTAATCAGATTGTTAGATCATCTGCTACAGAGTGTGTGAAAATTTAATTCGTATCGCAAATTAAACGCGTGTCTTTTGTGAGTTTTGTCACCAAATATCGTTATCATCACTCCCTTTTACTGGCTAAACCAGAAAACTTATTTTATCATTCAAAAAATCAGGTCGGATTGACGCCTGTCTGCGCAAATCCAGGTTACGCTTAAAGATGCCTAATCCGCCAACGGCTTACATTTTACTTATTGAGGTGAATAATGAGACTGATCCCCCTGACTACCGCTGAACAGGTCGGCAAATGGGCTGCTCGCCATATCGTCAATCGTATCAATGCGTTCAAACCGACTGCCGATCGTCCGTTTGTTCTGGGCCTGCCGACTGGCGGCACGCCGATGACCACCTATAAAGCGTTAGTCGAAATGCATAAAGCAGGCCAGGTCAGCTTTAAGCACGTTGTCACCTTCAACATGGACGAATATGTCGGTCTGCCGAAAGAGCATCCGGAAAGCTACTACAGCTTTATGCACCGTAATTTCTTCGATCACGTTGATATTCCAGCAGAAAACATCAACCTTCTCAACGGCAACGCCCCGGATATCGACGCCGAGTGCCGCCAGTATGAAGAAAAAATCCGTTCTTACGGAAAAATTCATCTGTTTATGGGCGGTGTAGGTAACGACGGTCATATTGCATTTAACGAACCGGCGTCTTCTCTGGCTTCTCGTACTCGTATCAAAACCCTGACTCATGACACTCGCGTCGCGAACTCTCGTTTCTTTGATAACGATGTTAATCAGGTGCCAAAATATGCCCTGACTGTCGGTGTTGGTACATTGTTGGATGCCGAAGAAGTGATGATTCTGGTGCTGGGTAGTCAGAAAGCACTGGCACTGCAGGCCGCCGTTGAAGGTTGCGTGAACCACATGTGGACCATCAGCTGTCTGCAACTGCATCCAAAAGCGATCATGGTGTGTGATGAACCTTCCACCATGGAGCTGAAAGTTAAGACTTTAAGATATTTCAATGAATTAGAAGCAGAAAATATCAAAGGTCTGTAATTGTTATCCCTGCCCTGGCTCCTTGCTCAGGGCAATATTTTTTAAAATCGGGGGTCAGAATGTATGCATTAACCCAGGGCCGGATCTTTACCGGCCACGAATTTCTTGATGACCACGCGGTTGTTATCGCTGATGGCCTGATTAAAAGCGTCTGTCCGGTAGCGGAACTGCCGCCAGAGATCGAACAACGTTCACTGAACGGGGCCATTCTCTCCCCCGGTTTTATCGATGTGCAGCTAAACGGCTGCGGCGGCGTACAGTTTAACGACACCGCTGAAGCAGTCAGCGTGGAAACGCTGGAAATCATGCAGAAAGCCAATGAGAAATCAGGCTGTACTAACTATCTGCCGACGCTTATCACCACCAGCGATGAGCTGATGAAACAGGGCGTGCGCGTTATGCGCGAGTACCTGGCAAAACATCCGAACCAGGCGTTAGGTCTGCATCTGGAAGGTCCGTGGCTGAATCTGGTAAAAAAAGGCACCCATAATCCGAATTTTGTGCGTAAGCCTGATGCCGCGCTGGTCGATTTCCTGTGTGAGAACGCCGACGTGATTACCAAAGTGACTCTGGCACCGGAAATGGTTCCAGCGGAAGTCATCAGCAAACTGGCAAATACCGGGATTGTGGTTTCTGCTGGTCACTCCAACGCGACGTTGAAAGAAGCGAAAGCCGGTTTCCGCGCGGGGATTACCTTTGCCACCCATCTGTACAACGCGATGCCGTATATTACCGGTCGTGAACCGGGCCTGGCGGGCGCGATCCTCGACGAAGCTGACATTTATTGCGGTATTATTGCTGATGGCCTGCATGTTGATTACGCCAACATTCGTAACGCTAAACGTCTGAAAGGCGACAAATTGTGTCTGGTTACCGATGCCACCGCGCCAGCAGGTGCCAACATTGAACAGTTCATTTTTGCGGGTAAAACAATATACTACCGTAATGGACTTTGTGTGGATGAGAACGGTACGTTAAGCGGTTCATCCTTAACCATGATTGAAGGCGTGCGTAATCTGGTCGAACATTGTGGTATCGCACTGGATGAAGTGCTGCGTATGGCGACGCTCTATCCGGCACGTGCGATTGGCGTTGAGAAACGTCTCGGCACGCTCGCCGCAGGTAAAGTAGCCAACCTGACTGCATTCACACCTGATTTTAAAATCACCAGGACCATCGTTAACGGTAACGAGGTCGTAACTCAATAAGAGAAAGTATGACACCAGGCGGACAAGCTCAGATAGGTAATGTTGATCTCGTAAAACAGCTTAACAGCGCGGCGGTTTATCGCCTGATTGACCAGTACGGGCCAATCTCGCGGATTCAGATTGCCGAGCAAAGTCAGCTTGCCCCCGCCAGCGTAACCAAAATTACGCGTCAGCTTATCGAACGCGGGCTGATCAAAGAAGTTGATCAGCAGGCCTCCACCGGGGGCCGCCGCGCTATCTCTATCGTCACCGAAACCCGCAATTTCCACGCAATCGGCGTACGGCTTGGTCGTCACGACGCCACCATCACTCTGTTTGATCTTAGTAGCAAAGTGCTGGCAGAAGAACATTACCCGCTGCCGGAACGTACCCAGCAGACGCTGGAACATGCCCTGCTGAATGCCATTGCTCAGTTTATTGATAGCTACCAGCGCAAGCTGCGCGAGCTGATCGCCATTTCCGTGATCCTGCCAGGGCTTGTTGACCCGGACAGCGGTAAAATTCATTACATGCCGCATATTCAGGTGGAAAACTGGGGGCTGGTAGAAGCACTGGAAGAGCGTTTTAAAGTGACCTGTTTTGTCGGCCACGATATCCGCAGTCTGGCGCTGGCAGAGCACTACTTCGGTGCAAGTCAGGATTGCGAAGACTCCATTCTGGTGCGTGTCCATCGCGGAACCGGGGCCGGGATTATCTCTAACGGGCGAATTTTTATCGGGCGCAACGGCAACGTCGGTGAAATTGGCCATATTCAGGTCGAACCGCTGGGTGAACGCTGCCACTGTGGCAACTTTGGCTGCCTGGAAACTATCGCCGCCAACGCTGCCATTGAACAACGGGTGTTGAATCTGTTAAAGCAGGGCTACCAGAGCCGCGTGCCGCTGGACGACTGCACCATCAAAACTATCTGCAAAGCCGCGAACAAAGGCGATAGCCTGGCGTCGGAAGTGATTGAGTATGTCGGTCGTCATCTGGGCAAAACCATCGCCATTGCCATCAACCTGTTTAACCCGCAAAAGATTGTTATTGCCGGAGAAATCACCGAAGCCGATAAAGTGCTGCTCCCTGCTATTGAAAGCTGCATTAATACCCAGGCGCTGAAGGCGTTTCGTACTAATCTGCCGGTGGTACGTTCTGAGCTGGATCACCGCTCGGCAATCGGCGCTTTTGCGCTGGTAAAACGCGCCATGCTCAACGGTATTTTGCTCCAGCATTTGCTGGAAAATTAATGTGCTTTTATAGTGGCGCTTATTGTTGTCAATATTCTGGGTAGTCCATGACCATTAAAAATGTAATTTGCGATATCGACGGCGTGCTGATGCACGATAACGTCGCCGTACCGGGTGCAGCGGAATTTTTGCACGGGATTATGGATAAAGGCCTGCCGCTGGTGTTGCTGACCAACTATCCTTCGCAGACCGGGCAAGATCTGGCGAACCGCTTTGCCACTGCGGGTGTCGATGTGCCGGACAGCGTGTTTTATACCTCCGCGATGGCGACCGCCGATTTCCTGCGTCGCCAGGAAGGCAAGAAAGCGTATGTGGTGGGCGAAGGCGCACTGATTCATGAACTGTACAAAGCCGGTTTCACTATTACCGATGTGAACCCTGATTTTGTGATTGTTGGCGAAACGCGTTCCTACAACTGGGACATGATGCATAAAGCAGCCTATTTCGTCGCTAACGGTGCACGCTTTATCGCCACCAACCCGGACACCCACGGGCGCGGTTTTTATCCGGCCTGTGGCGCGTTGTGTGCAGGCATCGAAAAAATCTCCGGACGTAAACCGTTCTATGTTGGTAAGCCGAGTCCGTGGATCATCCGCGCAGCATTAAACAAAATGCAGGCGCATTCGGAAGAAACGGTGATTGTCGGCGATAACTTGCGCACCGACATTCTGGCGGGCTTCCAGGCGGGTCTGGAGACGATTCTGGTGCTTTCTGGTGTTTCATCGCTCGACGATATCGACAGTATGCCGTTCCGCCCAAGCTGGATTTACCCGTCGGTCGCTGAAATCGACGTTATCTGAATAGCAACCACGCCTCAGGGCGTGGTTTCTTATTTTTAGCCATCATTAAAATCATCCTATTCAATAAAACCCGCCCAAAATTATCGATCCATCAATAAATACGTCACCACACCCTATCCTTTTTCACAAATCAGCAATCGCCATTACGTTTTTTATTTTTCCACCGCCAAATCGCTTGCGCACAGTGCTGCTTTGCGGCATTTTTTTAAACAAGCAAACACAACAAGCAACAAATACCAGGTTAACGGAGAAGGTTATGTGTTCAATTTTTGGCGTATTCGATATCAAAACAGACGCAGTTGAGCTGCGGAAGAAAGCCCTCGAGCTGTCACGCCTGATGCGTCATCGTGGCCCGGACTGGTCCGGTATTTATGCCAGCGATAACGCCATTCTCGCTCACGAACGTCTGTCAATTGTTGACGTTAACGCAGGGGCGCAACCTCTCTACAACCAACAAAAAACCCACGTACTGGCGGTAAACGGTGAAATCTACAACCACCAGGCACTGCGCGCCGAATATGGCGATCGTTATCAGTTCCAGACCGGATCTGACTGCGAAGTGATCCTCGCGCTGTATCAGGAAAAAGGGCCGGAATTTCTTGACGACTTGCAGGGCATGTTTGCCTTTGCCCTGTACGACAGCGAAAAAGATGCCTACCTGATTGGTCGCGACCATCTGGGGATCATCCCACTGTATATGGGCTATGACGAACATGGTCAGCTGTATGTGGCCTCAGAAATGAAAGCCCTGGTGCCGGTATGCCGCACGATTAAAGAGTTCCCGGCGGGGAGCTATTTGTGGAGTCAGGACGGCGAAATCCGTTCTTATTATCATCGCGACTGGTTCGACTACGATGCGGTGAAAGATAACGTGACCGACAAAAACGAGCTGCGTCAGGCACTGGAAGATTCCGTTAAAAGCCATCTGATGTCTGATGTGCCTTACGGTGTGCTGCTATCTGGTGGCCTGGATTCCTCAATCATTTCCGCTATCACCAAGAAATACGCCGCCCGTCGCGTGGAAGATCAGGAACGCTCTGAAGCCTGGTGGCCGCAGCTGCACTCCTTTGCTGTAGGTCTGCCGGGTTCACCGGATCTGAAGGCAGCCCAGGAAGTGGCAAACCATCTGGGCACTGTGCATCATGAAATTCACTTCACTGTACAGGAAGGTCTGGACGCCATCCGCGACGTGATTTACCACATCGAAACCTATGACGTGACGACAATCCGCGCTTCAACACCGATGTATTTAATGTCGCGTAAGATCAAGGCGATGGGCATTAAAATGGTGCTGTCCGGTGAAGGATCTGATGAAGTGTTTGGCGGTTATCTTTACTTCCACAAAGCGCCGAATGCCAAAGAACTGCATGAAGAGACGGTGCGTAAACTGCTGGCCCTGCATATGTATGACTGCGCGCGTGCCAACAAAGCGATGTCAGCCTGGGGCGTGGAAGCACGCGTTCCGTTCCTCGACAAAAAATTCCTCGACGTGGCGATGCGCATTAACCCACAGGATAAAATGTGCGGTAACGGCAAAATGGAAAAACACATCCTGCGTGAATGTTTTGAAGCGTATCTGCCCGCAAGCGTGGCCTGGCGGCAGAAAGAGCAGTTCTCCGATGGCGTCGGTTACAGTTGGATCGACACCCTGAAAGAAGTGGCGGCGCAGCAGGTTTCTGATCAACAGCTGGAAACTGCCCGCTTCCGCTTCCCGTACAACACACCGACCTCAAAAGAAGCGTATCTGTACCGGGAGATCTTTGAAGAACTGTTCCCGCTTCCGAGCGCCGCTGAGTGCGTGCCGGGCGGTCCTTCCGTCGCGTGTTCTTCCGCTAAAGCGATTGAGTGGGATGAAGCGTTCAAGAAAATGGACGATCCGTCTGGTCGCGCGGTTGGTGTTCACCAGTCGGCATATAAATAAGACGTATAATATTGCCCCGGAGAAATCCGGGGCAATTTCAGTTACTGGGGCGCTTGTTGATTCTGATATGCAGTAAGGAAATGTTCCGGGTTTGCCACATCGCTGTTTGACAACTCATTACTGTAGGCCAGTATTTCATAGATTAATTTCCCACCACTATTGTTGAATTCCGAATTTCATCCTGTATGACAAAAGAATGGCTGTAGGGTGGGGAAAAAACACAAAGTAAACAATAATTGACGAATATAGCGCCACGCTGTTCGCAACCTAACCAAACAGTCACTTTCGAGCAATTTTCCTTGAAAAAGAGGTTGACGCTGCAAGGCTCTATACGCATAATGCGCCCCGCAACGCCGATAAGGTATCGCGAAAAAAAAGATGGCTACGTAGCTCAGTTGGTTAGAGCACATCACTCATAATGATGGGGTCACAGGTTCGAATCCCGTCGTAGCCACCATCTTTTTTGCGGGAGTGGCGAAATTGGTAGACGCACCAGATTTAGGTTCTGGCGCCGCAAGGTGTGCGAGTTCAAGTCTCGCCTCCCGCACCATTCACCAGAAAGCGTTGTACGGATGGGGTATCGCCAAGCGGTAAGGCACCGGTTTTTGATACCGGCATTCCCTGGTTCGAATCCAGGTACCCCAGCCATCTTCTTCGAGTAAGCGGTTCACCGCCCGGTTATTGGGGTATCGCCAAGCGGTAAGGCACCGGTTTTTGATACCGGCATTCCCTGGTTCGAATCCAGGTACCCCAGCCATCGAAGAAACAATCTGGCTACGTAGCTCAGTTGGTTAGAGCACATCACTCATAATGATGGGGTCACAGGTTCGAATCCCGTCGTAGCCACCAAATTCTGAATGTGTCGAATATGTTCGGCAAATTCAAAAACCAATTTGTTGGGGTATCGCCAAGCGGTAAGGCACCGGATTCTGATTCCGGCATTCCGAGGTTCGAATCCTCGTACCCCAGCCAATTTATTCAAGACACTTACCTTGTAAGTGCACCCAGTTGGGGTATCGCCAAGCGGTAAGGCACCGGATTCTGATTCCGGCATTCCGAGGTTCGAATCCTCGTACCCCAGCCACATTAAAAAAGCTCGCTTCGGCGAGCTTTTTGCTTTTCTGCGTATATTCAATGTCGAATGCGATGTTGATACAGCTAATTTGAATTTGGCCCACGGTTCAGGGCAAACCAGCCTGGAAGCACACTCAGGCGCGGTTTTCCCCCTCACCCTAACCCTCACCCGAGGGGCGAGGGGACCGTCCGCACGCTTTTGTAGCTTTGGTATCAACCGTTACGCTACAACCCTAACGCATATTTCAGCGCCTGACGTTTCAACACGCCAGCACGCTCCGCCGCCATTAATCCGAGATTACGCATAAAACGCAGTGGTGGCAGATTATTGCTGAATCCGGCATAAAACAGATCCATACCGCTTTGCATAATGAAGTTATCCGCCATGCGCCGCATCTGGTAACGCTTGAGCACAGGATAACTGGCCCACGCTTCGCCGTAGCTGCGGGCGTTCACCAGAACGTCAATCAGGGCATCGACATCACGATAACCAAGATTCACCCCCTGCCCCGCCAGCGGATGGATGGTATGCGCGGCATCTCCCACCAGTGCCAATCCCGGCTGAACATACTGCAACGCATGGCGACGTGTCAGCGGAAACGCCCCCGCGGCAAGCGGTGTCACGTAACCCAGACGCGACGGGAAATGCTTCGCGATTTCCGCCTGTAGCTGCGCCATATTCATATTCTGCAACTGGCGAATGCGCGCCGGAGAGTCATACCACACCAGCGATGCCCAGTTATCAAACAACGGCAGAAACGCACGCGGTCCGTCCGGGGTAAATTGCTGCCAGGTGCTATCGCCGGGATCGTTCTCGCACTGTACGCTAATCAACATACACGACTGTGCATACTGCCAGGCATGAACGCCAATTCCCGCCATCTGCCGCACCTGCGAATTTGCGCCGTCGGCACCAATCACCAGCTTCGCGCGGATCGTTTCACCGCCCTTCAGTTCCAGCTCCTGAAGATCATTATGGCGATGCAGCGCAATCAGCGAGCCTGGCACACGTAACGTTACTTTCGGATGCGCTTCCAGCGCCTGCCACAGCGCCTGTTGCAGGACAGTGTTTTCCACCATGTAGCCAAGCAACGGTAGCTTAAGTTCAGCGGCGTCAAACACCACATGCGCCGTTTCCCACTCCCACGTTTCCAGTCTGCGGTAAGGATGGCAACGCATAGCCTGTACTGCATCCCAGACCCCTAACCCTTTAAGCAATGATACCGAAGCCGCACTAATCGCCGAGATCCGCACGTCCGGCTGGCTGTCAGCGACAAACGGTGCAGGTTGGGCATGTTCGATAACCATTACCGAAAATCCGTGCTGAGCCAGTCCCAGCGCCAGTGCGCCGCCGACCATTCCTCCGCCGACAATGGCAATTTCCGTTGGTTGATTTGTCATGGTCAATCATCCTGTTAGCAATATGCTTTAAGTTTACAGGATTTTTACCCCCAAGGGCTGATAACGCTCATACTGGTCACAACGGCAGCAAAGCATTACACTATGCGCCCTGCATTCCTGGCTACTATTTCGCAAGAGCAAGTCGATGACCAAAAAACTCCATATTAAAACCTGGGGCTGTCAGATGAACGAGTACGATTCATCGAAGATGGCCGATCTGCTGGATGCCACCCACGGCTATCAACTGACCGATGTGGCGGAAGAAGCGGATGTGCTGCTGCTGAACACCTGCTCAATCCGCGAGAAGGCTCAGGAAAAAGTCTTCCATCAGTTGGGTCGCTGGAAACTGTTAAAAGAGAAGAATCCAGACCTGATTATCGGCGTCGGCGGCTGCGTGGCATCGCAAGAAGGCGAGCACATTCGCCAGCGCGCCCACTATGTCGATATTATTTTTGGGCCGCAAACGCTGCACCGTCTGCCGGAGATGATCAACTCCGTGCGCGGCGACCGCAGCCCGGTTGTAGATATCAGCTTCCCGGAAATCGAGAAGTTTGACCGTCTGCCGGAACCGCGCGCCGAAGGGCCGACCGCGTTTGTCTCCATCATGGAAGGCTGCAATAAATATTGCACCTACTGCGTAGTGCCTTACACCCGTGGTGAAGAGGTAAGCCGTCCGTCCGACGATATTCTGTTTGAAATTGCCCAGCTTGCGGCTCAGGGCGTGCGTGAAGTCAACCTGCTCGGTCAGAACGTGAACGCCTGGCGTGGTGAGAACTACGACGGCACCACCGGATCGTTTGCCGACCTGCTGCGTCTGGTTGCGGCGATCGACGGGATCGATCGTATTCGCTTTACCACCAGCCATCCGATCGAATTCACCGACGATATCATCGAAGTGTACCGCGACACGCCGGAGCTGGTGAGTTTCCTGCATCTGCCGGTACAGAGCGGTTCCGATCGCATTCTGAACCTGATGGGACGTACCCATACAGCGCTGGAGTACAAAGCGATCATCCGTAAACTGCGTGCGGCGCGTCCGGATATTCAGATCAGTTCTGACTTCATCGTTGGCTTCCCTGGCGAAACCACCGAAGACTTCGAGAAAACGATGAAGCTGATTGCCGACGTCAATTTCGACATGAGCTACAGCTTTATCTTCTCTGCACGTCCGGGTACGCCAGCCGCCGATATGGTTGATGATGTTCCGGAAGAAGAGAAGAAGCAGCGTCTGTATATTCTGCAAGAACGTATTAATCAGCAAGCGATGGCATGGAGCCGCCGGATGCTCGGCACCACCCAGCGTATTCTGGTAGAAGGTACATCGCGTAAGAGCATCATGGAGCTTTCCGGTCGCACTGAAAATAACCGCGTGGTCAACTTTGAAGGCACGCCAGATATGATCGGTAAATTCGTCGATGTAGAAATTACCGACGTCTACCCGAACTCTCTGCGCGGTAAAGTGGTGCGTACTGAAGATGAAATGGGTCTGCGCGTGGCAGAAACGCCGGAATCGGTGATTGCCCGTACCCGCAAAGAAAACGACCTTGGCGTGGGTTATTATCAGCCGTAATTCTCAGGCCCGCCGTTCCGGTGGGCCTTGTTTTTTCTCTCTTTATCCCCATCTTTATCGCAATGCTTGCGCCTTTTTCCTGTGGCGTGAATAATTTCCTTATAGGCCGGTGAATGTTCAGCTTCCGGCGGCATACAGATAAGAGGAACGGTTTGAACATAGACACTCGCGAAATCACCCTGGAGCCAGCAGACAATGCGCGTCTGTTGAGCCTGTGCGGCCCGTTTGATGACAACATCAAGCAGCTCGAACGCCGTCTCGGCATCGAGATCAATCGCCGCGATAACCACTTTAAACTGACCGGCCGTCCGATTTGCGTCACCGCTGCGGCAGACATTCTGCGTAGCCTGTATGTCGATACTGCCCCGATGCGTGGTCAGATTCAGGATATCGAACCGGAACAGATCCACCTTGCGATTAAAGAAGCGCGGGTACTGGAGCAAAGCGCGGAGAGCGTGCCGGAGTACGGCAAAGCGGTCAATATCAAAACCAAACGCGGCGTAATCAAGCCGCGTACGCCAAACCAGGCGCAGTACATCGCCAATATTCTCGACCATGACATCACCTTCGGCGTTGGCCCGGCGGGTACGGGTAAAACCTACCTGGCAGTGGCTGCGGCAGTTGATGCCCTGGAGCGTCAGGAAATTCGCCGTATTCTGCTGACTCGTCCGGCGGTAGAAGCCGGTGAGAAACTGGGCTTCCTGCCTGGCGATTTAAGCCAGAAAGTAGACCCGTATTTGCGCCCACTGTACGACGCGCTGTTTGAAATGCTGGGCTTTGAGAAAGTCGAGAAACTGATTGAGCGCAACGTTATTGAAGTCGCGCCACTGGCCTATATGCGTGGTCGTACGCTGAACGACGCGTTTATCATTCTCGATGAGAGCCAGAACACTACCATCGAACAGATGAAGATGTTCCTGACCCGTATCGGTTTTAACTCAAAAGCGGTTATCACCGGCGACGTCACGCAGATCGACTTGCCGCGTAATACTAAATCAGGCTTACGTCACGCTATCGAAGTGTTAGCCGATGTCGAAGAGATCAGCTTTAACTTCTTCCACAGCGAAGACGTGGTTCGTCACCCGGTGGTGGCGCGTATCGTTAACGCTTATGAAGCCTGGGAAGAAGCAGAACAAAAACGTAAAGCGGCGCTGGCAGCAGAACGCAAGCGCGAAGAACAGGAACAAAAATGAGTCAGGTGATCCTCGATTTACAACTGGCATGTGAAGATAATTCCGGGTTACCGGAAGAGAGCCAGTTTCAGACATGGCTGAATGCGGTGATCCCGCAGTTTCAGGAAGAATCGGAAGTGACTATTCGCGTGGTCGATACCGCCGAAAGCCACAGTCTGAATCTGACCTATCGCGGTAAGGATAAGCCGACCAACGTGCTCTCCTTCCCGTTTGAAGTGCCGCCTGGCATGGAAATGTCGCTACTGGGCGATCTGGTTATCTGCCGTCAGGTGGTTGAGAAGGAAGCTCAGGAGCAAGGCAAACCACTGGAGGCGCACTGGGCGCATATGGTGGTGCACGGCAGTCTGCATTTGTTAGGTTACGATCACATCGAAGATGACGAAGCAGAAGAAATGGAAGCCATCGAAACAGAGATTATGCTTGCTCTGGGCTATGAGGATCCGTACATTGCCGAGAAAGAATAATTTGCCAGGCATTTGACTGGCAGACGTCCCCGCCGTTGGTGATTAACGACGGCGTTTTGATTAACTAACATGAGAACCCATACGACGCCATGAGCGACGACAATTCACACAGTAGTGACACGATAAGCAACAAGAAGGGATTTTTCTCCCTGTTACTCAGCCAACTTTTCCACGGTGAACCGAAAAACCGTGACGAACTGCTGGCGCTGATCCGTGATTCCGGGCAGAACGACCTTATCGACGAAGATACGCGCGATATGCTCGAAGGGGTGATGGACATCGCAGACCAACGCGTCCGCGACATCATGATCCCCCGCTCCCAGATGATTACCCTGAAACGCAACCAGACGCTGGACGAATGCCTTGATGTCATCATTGAGTCCGCCCACTCACGTTTCCCGGTGATTAGCGAAGACAAAGATCACATTGAAGGGATTCTGATGGCGAAAGACTTGCTGCCGTTTATGCGCAGCGATGCTGAAGCCTTCAGCATGGACAAAGTGTTACGTCAGGCGGTTGTCGTTCCTGAAAGTAAGCGCGTAGACCGGATGCTGAAAGAGTTTCGCTCTCAGCGTTACCACATGGCGATCGTCATTGACGAATTCGGTGGAGTTTCCGGTCTGGTGACCATTGAAGACATCCTGGAACTGATTGTTGGTGAGATTGAAGACGAGTATGACGAAGAAGATGATATCGACTTCCGTCAGCTGAGTCGTCATACCTGGACCGTGCGCGCACTGGCTTCTATTGAAGACTTCAACGAAGCGTTCGGCACCCACTTTAGCGATGAAGAGGTTGACACTATCGGTGGTCTGGTGATGCAGGCATTTGGGCATCTTCCGGCGCGTGGCGAAACCATCGACATCGACGGTTACCAGTTCAAAGTGGCGATGGCCGACAGTCGGCGTATTATTCAGGTTCATGTCAAAATCCCGGATGACTCACCCCAGCCGAAGCTGGATGAATAAAACCGAAACTGGATAGATAACTACATGGCTTTTGCCTCATTAATTGAACGCCAGCGCATTCGCCTGCTGCTGGCGTTATTATTCGGTGCCTGCGGAACGCTGGCCTTCTCTCCTTACGACGTCTGGCCTGCGGCGATTATTTCGCTGATGGGGCTTCAGGCGTTGACCTTTAACCGCCGTCCACTCCAGTCTGCCGCTATTGGCTTTTGCTGGGGATTTGGCCTCTTTGGCAGCGGTATTAACTGGGTCTATGTCAGCATCGCGACCTTTGGCGGAATGCCTGGCCCGGTTAACATCTTCCTGGTGGTACTGCTGGCGGCGTATTTGTCGCTGTATACCGGACTGTTTGCTGGCGTGCTGTCGCGTCTGTGGCCGAAAACCACCTGGCTGCGCGTGGCGATTGCCGCCCCTGCTCTCTGGCAAGTGACCGAGTTTCTGCGCGGTTGGGTACTAACAGGCTTCCCGTGGTTACAGTTCGGCTATAGCCAGATTGATGGCCCGTTAAAAGGGCTGGCACCGCTAATGGGCGTGGAAGCCATTAACTTCCTGCTTATGATGGTTAGCGGCCTGCTGGCACTGGCGTTAGTCAAACGCAACTGGCGTCCGCTGGTGGTGGCCGTCGTGCTGTTTGCCCTACCCTTCCCGCTGCGTTACATCCAGTGGTTTACCCCGCAACCGGAGAAAACCATTCAGGTTTCGATGGTTCAGGGCGATATTCCGCAATCGCTGAAATGGGACGGAGACCAGCTACTTAATACGCTGAAGATTTACTACAACGCAACGGCACCGCTGATGGGCAAATCATCGTTGATTATCTGGCCGGAGTCGGCGATAACCGATCTGGAAATTAATCAGCAACCGTTCCTCAAAGCACTGGACGGTGAGTTGCGCGATAAAGGTAGCTCGCTGGTAACCGGGATTGTCGACGCGCGTCTCAATAAGCAGAACCGCTACGATACCTACAACACCATCATCACACTGGGTAAAGGTGCACCGTACAGCTACGAATCAGCCGATCGCTATAACAAAAACCATCTGGTGCCGTTTGGCGAGTTTGTCCCGCTCGAGTCGATTCTGCGTCCGTTAGCACCGTTCTTTGATCTGCCGATGTCGTCGTTCAGCCGTGGGCCATATATCCAGCCGCCGCTGTCGGTAAATGGTATTGAGCTTACTGCGGCTATTTGCTACGAGATCATTCTCGGCGAGCAAGTGCGCGATAACTTCCGCCCGGATACCGACTATCTGCTGACTATCTCCAACGATGCGTGGTTTGGTAAGTCTATTGGTCCATGGCAGCACTTCCAGATGGCGCGAATGCGTGCGTTGGAGCTGGCGCGCCCACTGTTGCGCAGCACCAACAACGGCATTACGGCGGTGATTGGCCCGCAGGGTGAGATTCAGGCGATGATCCCGCAGTTCACCCGCGAGGTGTTAACCACTAATGTGACGCCGACCACCGGACTCACACCGTATGCACGTACCGGCAACTGGCCGCTGTGGGTACTGACGGCATTGTTTGGTTTTGCCGCTGTGTTGATGAGTCTGCGTCAACGACGTAAATAATCCCTTCTTATCGTGCCGGAATACATCCCGTATTTCGGCACGCTCGCCGGATGTGGCATCAGTGCGTTATCCGGATGACAAAATTCCCCTATCCAACTTTGGCACATCTATTGCTTTGTTATACAAGGCAAAGCTTGAACCCGCATCAGTACAACCCGGTTGCACCACAGCAATCCACCGGTAGCACCAAAAGAGTGCATTTTAAGAATTTTGCTTCGGAATGGTGCGGCGCATCTCGCAAAAACAAACAATAAAACATCAATATCTTTACATTTAGCCAAACTAAATGTTACCTAACAAACACAACACTGCACAATAAAGTTGCAGATGATAACAACACAAACACTCACAACGGGTATCCATGCGTTCTTAACGCAGAAGATAAAGGAGTTGGATATGCAATTACGTAAACCTGCCACAGCAATCCTGGCCCTGGCGCTTTCCGCAGGACTGGCACAGGCAGATGACGCCGCCCCGGCAGCAGGCAGTACGCTGGACAAAATCGCCAAAAACGGTGTGATTGTCGTCGGTCACCGTGAATCTTCAGTACCTTTCTCTTATTACGACAATCAGCAAAAAGTGGTGGGTTACTCGCAGGATTACTCCAACTCCATTGTTGAAGCAGTGAAAAAGAAACTCAACAAACCGGACTTGCAGGTGAAATTGATTCCGATCACCTCACAAAACCGTATTCCGCTGCTGCAAAACGGCACTTTCGATTTTGAATGTGGTTCTACCACCAACAACGTCGAACGCCAAAAACAGGCGGCTTTCTCCGACACTATTTTCGTGGTCGGTACGCGCCTGCTGACAAAAAAAGGCGGCGATATTAAAGATTTTGCCGATCTGAAAGACAAAGCCGTCGTAGTCACTTCCGGCACCACCTCTGAAGTTTTGCTCAACAAACTGAATGAAGAGCAAAAAATGAACATGCGCATCATCAGCGCCAAAGATCACGGTGACTCTTTCCGTACCCTGGAAAGCGGTCGTGCCGTTGCCTTTATGATGGATGATGCTCTGCTGGCTGGTGAACGTGCGAAAGCGAAGAAACCAGACAACTGGGAAATCGTCGGCAAGCCGCAGTCTCAGGAAGCCTACGGTTGCATGTTGCGTAAAGACGATCCGCAGTTCAAAAAGCTGATGGATGACACTATCGCTCAGGTGCAGACCTCCGGTGAAGCGGAAAAATGGTTTGATAAATGGTTCAAAAACCCAATTCCGCCGAAAAACCTGAACATGAATTTCGAACTGTCGGACGAAATGAAAGCACTGTTCAAAGAACCGAATGACAAGGCACTGAACTAATTACAAGAACCAGGGGCGGAAATTCCAGCCCTCTCGATTGTTACGTAGCACGGACAGACTATACGCCTGATGGTCGTTCCCCATCGGGCCTGAAAACCGCAATACGCTGGGTAACAATCTTCGAGGGTAGCAGTTAACGCTGCTACCCTCTTTTTTCTGGAGTAGATTTATGTCTATAGACTGGAACTGGGGTATTTTTTTACAACAAGCCCCGTTCGGCAACACCACCTATCTTGGTTGGATCTGGAGTGGTTTTCAGGTGACGATCGCTTTGTCGATCTGCGCCTGGATTATCGCTTTCCTCGTCGGTTCATTTTTCGGCATTTTACGTACCGTTCCAAACCGTTTTCTCTCCGGTCTGGGTACGTTGTATGTCGAACTGTTCCGCAACGTGCCGTTGATTGTGCAATTCTTTACCTGGTATCTGGTGATCCCGGAGCTGTTGCCGGAGAAAATCGGCATGTGGTTTAAGGCCGAGCTGGATCCCAATATTCAGTTTTTCCTTTCATCCATGCTCTGCCTGGGGCTGTTTACCGCCGCCCGTGTTTGCGAACAGGTACGCGCCGCGATTCAGTCGTTGCCGCGTGGGCAAAAGAATGCCGCGCTGGCAATGGGTCTGACGCTACCGCAGGCTTACCGCTATGTACTGCTGCCTAATGCTTATCGCGTTATCGTCCCGCCGATGACCTCCGAGATGATGAACCTGGTGAAAAACTCCGCCATCGCCTCGACTATCGGTCTGGTAGATATGGCGGCGCAGGCGGGTAAATTGCTCGATTACTCAGCTCATGCCTGGGAGTCGTTTACCGCCATTACGCTTGCGTATGTGTTGATTAACGCGGTTATCATGCTGGTAATGACGCTGGTTGAACGTAAAGTTCGCCTGCCCGGCAACATGGGGGGCAAATAATGTACGAGTTTGACTGGAGTTCCATAGTTCCTTCCCTGCCATATCTGCTCGACGGGCTGGTGATCACCCTGAAAATCACCGTCACGGCAGTCGTGATTGGTATTTTGTGGGGCACCATGCTGGCGGTGATGCGCTTGTCCAGCTTTGCGCCCGTAGCGTGGTTTGCCAAAGCCTACGTTAACGTATTCCGCTCGATTCCTTTAGTTATGGTTTTGCTGTGGTTTTACCTGATTGTGCCGGGTTTTCTGCAAAACGTGCTGGGATTATCGCCAAAAAATGATATCCGTTTAATCTCGGCGATGGTGGCGTTTTCGATGTTTGAAGCGGCCTACTATTCAGAGATTATCCGTGCCGGTATTCAAAGTATTTCCCGTGGTCAGTCGAGCGCCGCGCTGGCGTTGGGGATGAATCACTGGCAGTCGATGAAACTGATTATTCTGCCGCAGGCGTTCCGCGCGATGGTGCCGCTGCTGCTCACTCAGGGCATCGTACTGTTCCAGGATACCTCACTGGTGTATGTGTTATCTCTGGCCGATTTCTTCCGTACCGCCTCAACCATTGGTGAGCGTGATGGTACGCAGGTCGAGATGATCCTGTTTGCCGGGTTTGTTTATTTCGTTATTAGCCTTAGCGCATCGTTGTTGGTCAGCTACTTGAAAAGAAGGACAGCATAATGATTACCCTGAAAAATGTTTCAAAATGGTATGGTCACTTTCAGGTGCTGACCGACTGCTCAACCGAAGTGAAAAAAGGCGAAGTGGTGGTGGTTTGCGGCCCGTCTGGTTCCGGCAAATCAACGCTGATTAAAACCGTCAACGGCCTCGAACCGGTGCAGCAAGGTGAAATCACCGTCGATGGCATCGTGGTTAATGATAAGAAAACCGATCTGGCAAAGCTGCGTTCCCGCGTCGGGATGGTGTTTCAGCATTTCGAGCTGTTCCCCCATCTGTCGATTATCGAAAACCTGACCCTGGCGCAGGTGAAAGTGCTTAAACGCAATAAAGCGCCGGCTCGTGAAAAAGCATTGAAATTGCTGGAGCGCGTCGGGCTTTCCGCACATGCCAATAAGTTTCCGGCGCAGCTTTCCGGCGGCCAGCAGCAGCGAGTGGCGATCGCTCGCGCATTGTGCATGGATCCTATTGCCATGCTGTTCGACGAACCAACGTCGGCGCTGGATCCGGAGATGATCAACGAAGTGCTGGACGTGATGGTCGAACTGGCGAACGAAGGAATGACGATGATGGTGGTGACCCACGAAATGGGCTTTGCCCGTAAAGTGGCGAATCGGGTGATCTTTATGGACGAGGGTAAAATTGTCGAAGACTCGCCGAAAGACGCTTTCTTCGATGATCCGAAATCGGACCGCGCAAAAGACTTCCTCGCGAAAATCCTGCATTAATCACTCTGGCGCGCATACCCAAGTGCGCGCCATCTCACGCTTTATCGTTTCGCTCCTCGTATCTGTTACATCCTGGCGGTACCCTTGTCGCAAAGAAGCACACAACAAGGAGCAACAATGGCACTGCCAATTCTGTTAGATTGCGACCCAGGTCATGACGACGCTATCGCAATCGTTCTCGCCCTCGCCTCACCAGAGCTTGATGTCAAAGCAATTACGTCTTCCGCCGGAAACCAGACACCAGAAAAAACCTTACGCAATGTTCTGTGTATGCTGACCTTGCTTAATCGCACCGATATTCCGGTAGCAAGCGGTGCGGTAAAACCATTAATGCGTGATTTGATTATCGCGGACAATGTGCACGGCGAAAGCGGTCTCGACGGCCCGGCATTACCGGAACCGACGTTCGCACCGCAAAACTGTACGGCGGTGGAGCTGATGGCGAAAACGCTGTGTGAAAGTGAGGAACCTGTCACCATTGTTTCTACCGGACCGCAAACTAACGTTGCCTTGCTGCTCAATAGCCACCCGGAACTGCATAGCAAAATTGCCCGTATCGTGATTATGGGCGGCGCAATGGGGCTTGGTAACTGGACGCCTGCGGCTGAATTTAATATTTACGTTGACCCGGAAGCGGCAGAAATTGTCTTCCAGTCAGGGATCCCGGTGGTGATGGCCGGTCTGGATGTTACTCACAAAGCACAAATTCACGTTGAGGACACCGAGCGTTTCCGCGCCATTGGCAACCCTGTTTCAACCATTGTTGCCGAACTGCTGGATTTCTTCCTCGAATATCATAAAGACGAAAAATGGGGCTTTGTCGGCGCACCGCTGCATGACCCATGCACCATCGCCTGGCTGTTAAAACCGGAGTTGTTTACCACTGTTGAGCGCTGGGTTGGCGTGGAAACACAAGGGAAATATACCCAAGGTATGACGGTTGTTGATTATTATTATCTGACTGGCAATAAACCGAATGCCACTGTAATGGTCGATGTTGATCGTCAGGGCTTTGTTGATTTACTGGCCGATCGTCTGAAATTTTACGCTTAACACACGTCATTGATTAAGATCACCACGCGTTACCTGGGTGGTCTTAATCTGTTTATCTCTTTTTCTTTCAAGATATAAATGCAATGGATAATGCAGAACTCGCCATTGGTATCGATCTCGGTACTACCAATAGTTTAATTGCCGTCTGGAAAGACGGTGCCGCGCAATTAATTCCAAATAAGTTCGGTGAATATTTAACACCATCCATAATTAGCATGGATGAAAATAATCATATTTTAGTCGGAAAACCGGCTGTATCACGGCGTACTTCGCATCCGGATAAAACGGCAGCGTTATTTAAACGTGCAATGGGCAGTAATACCAACTGGCGGTTAGGCAGCGACACATTTAACGCGCCAGAACTGTCCTCTTTGGTATTACGCTCATTAAAAGAAGATGCCGAAGAATTTCTGCAACGTCCGATTAAAGATGTGGTGATCTCCGTTCCGGCTTATTTCAGCGATGAACAACGCAAGCATACCCGTTTAGCAGCGGAGTTAGCCGGGTTAAATGCGGTACGCTTAATTAATGAACCCACAGCAGCTGCGATGGCATATGGCCTGCATACGCAACAAAATACCCGCTCGCTGGTTTTTGATCTCGGTGGCGGCACGTTTGACGTCACGGTGCTCGAATACGCCACGCCGGTGATTGAAGTTCACGCCTCCGCTGGCGACAACTTTCTTGGCGGCGAAGATTTTACTCATATGCTGGTGGATGAAGTTTTAAAACGCGCCGCAGTGGCTAAAAACATGCTCAACGAAAGTGAGCTGGCAGCCCTGTACACCAGCGTGGAAGCGGCAAAATGTAGCAATCAATTACCGCTGCAAATTAGCTGGCAGTATCAGGAAGAAACGCGTGAGTGCGAATTTTACGAGAACGAACTGGAAGATTTGTGGTTGCCGCTGCTCAATCGCTTGCGAGTGCCGATTGAACAGGCGTTGCGCGATGCACGTCTGAAGCCAAGTCAAATCGACAGTCTGGTGCTGGTTGGCGGCGCATCACAAATGCCGCTGGTGCAGCGAATCGCCGTGCGTCTGTTTGGCAAATTACCGTATCAAAGTTACGATCCGAGCACCATTGTCGCGCTGGGCGCAGCAATCCAGGCCGCCTGCCGCTTACGCAGTGAAGATATTGAAGAAGTGATCCTCACTGATATTTGCCCCTACTCCTTAGGTGTTGAAGTTAACCGCCAGGGCGTTTCCGGCATTTTCTCACCGATTATTGAACGAAATACCACTGTGCCGGTGTCGCGAGTAGAAACTTACTCGACCATGCACCCGGAGCAGGATTCAATAACGATTAATGTTTATCAGGGAGAAAATCACAAAGTTAAGAATAATATACTGGTTGAATCCTTTGATGTTCCGCTGAAGAAAACCGGGGCTTATCAGTCTATTGATATTCGCTTTAGTTATGATATTAACGGATTGCTTGAAGTTGACGTGCTTCTGGAAGACGGCAGCGTTAAGTCCAGAGTCATTAACCACAGCCCGGTAACGTTAAGTACCCAGCAAATTGAAGAGAGTCGGGCACGGTTATCCGCATTAAAAATTTATCCGCGCGATATGCTCATCAACCGTACCTTTAAAGCCAAACTGGAAGAGTTATGGGCGCGGGCGCTGGGTGACGAGCGAGAAGAGATTGGCCGGGTAATCACCGATTTTGATGCGGCGCTGCAATCAAACGATATGGCCCGCGTCGATGAAGTTCGTCGACGGGCGAGCGATTATTTGGCCATTGAGATCCCTTAAACACGGCTGCCGGATGCGGCGTAAACGCCTTATCCGGCCTACTCGTAGGTCGGATAAGATGCGTTAGCATCGCATCCGACGTTGAAGGATAAGATGCGTTAGCCTCACATCTAACTGAACAACATCGCGATTTTACCGATCGCGTAACCTATCACCAGCACCGTTAAGCTGATTTTGATAATGCTGGTAATGCTCTGTGGTTTTTCATCCTCATCATTTTTTTCTTCGTGGTTTTCAGGTGTTGGCTCATCGACATCTTCATCCTCCGGCTCGAGTTTCACTTTCGTCAACAGCATCCGCGTGATAATGGCCTCTAATGGATGAGCATCTCCACCTTCCAGCCTTGTATTAAGACGGGCCAGCATCTCTTGTTTCGGGAACGCTTCCAGCACAACCTGTTCCGCTACCCGATACAAATCCAGTAACGGTGAATCTTGTTCTGTCTCGCTACCGACTCTCGATTTCCACCATGCCCATGCTTTGCGCTTGAAGAATAACGACTCAATAAACGATTGACCTAACGGCGATAATTTTCCGCTATGTAAAATTTCCGCCCATAACAGCCGCGTCCGGGCGCTCTCACCAGGAACATATTTCAACGGTTGACCTTGCGCATCTATCATGCTTCGCGCTTCGATAACCATCACTAATAACGCGAAATAATCCGGGCAATGACGCTTGCTCCACTGCAACAACAAATTATCAGCTTGTGTAGATGGGTAACTCTCCCGGTATGCGCAGAGATCGGCAAGCAGGCTTTCCCCCTCGCCACAGTACAACCGTTGCGCACACTGGTAATAACGGGCATCTTCGCTTTCTGGATTTTCTGCTTGCCACTGTTGGGCAACAGGAATAAGTTCCGCCATACCTGTTTTCACCGAGCTGTACCAGCGCAACAGTTTGCGATGTAACTTGACATCATCAGGAATGAACCACGGACCTTCCATTGCCATAAACGCAGTGACATAGTCAGGATGGTAACGGCAGCAGCGTTCCAGCGCGAAGTAATACTCAACAGTCTGGTTCTGCAACGCGACGGGATATTCCAGAAGGCTAAGGAAATCGAAACAATCACCAGCCTGAATGGCCTCAAGAAAAGCCTCCCTTTCTTCCTCATCCATTCCTTCGCTGTCATTAAACGAATGCCAGTTCAAACGCTCTGCCAGCAAAGAAGCACAATTTAATGAAAGATATCGCGCTTCTATAGCGACTGCACACAGCGGCCAGCGTAATTGATCGACATCCTCCATGTTCCAGGTATTTAATTGCTGAATAAATTTCTGCCAGGCGGAGGGCTGAAAACGATCACTTTCAGAATCCAGTAATGCCCTGAATGCACGTAGTATTTCATGTTCAGCGGCGGCATCTTTTTCTTCATCATCTGCTTCCTCGACAGGATTTACCGCCAGTCGCAGCGCCTCTTCATAGGCCTGGCGTAATGCTTTAAACCCCTGCGGATCGGTTTCGGGATGACACAACGGTAAGCGAGCAAGATAAGCCTGGCGGATAATGTCTATTTGCGTCGTGCTTTCAATTTCGAGGATTTGCCAACATGTTTTCATAGGTCGCTCACATCCTTAAGCGTTACCGGGCATTCAGGCTGGACAGTTAATGGCTGCCAGGGAAGCGTGGCATAGAAACGGTCGCTTCCCGCTGCCAGCTCTTCGAACATCCGACTCCCGGCGCTATCGTATTTGTACAGGGTTAGCGCCTCGCGTAGCGAAGCGTTGTCTTCGCACTGAGAAGATTGCCAGTAGAGACGCCCTAACGAATAGGCGGAAAAATAGTGCATCCAGCTGTGATAGTAATGGTGTGCTCGTATATAGACGCGCGATTGCAGCCATAAACTCTCGTCTTCCGTCAGCCACTTGTTGAGCACACCAACCCGTGATAAAAAACCCATCCGCACATAATCCCAGGCTTTGATTCCCCCTTCCCCACAACACATAGCGGTTTGGGCAACGAATTGGGTATAAATCAACCCTCTCTCCGAGCCGCCAGCAATTAATGCTTTCCACTCTTCAGGGGAAGAGCGATGCCATGTCAGATATAAGCCAGCTAAATCATTGGCATGACCATCATCGGTCATCTGATAAATAGTCTGAATTAAATCATCACGATTATTTATTCCCCAGGATGATGAGAGATCGAATTCTTTTATCCCGGTATACATTTTTGGCGAGTCATGCGCGGGCTTGCAACCCTGATTAAGTATTTCCATGGGCGTAGAAAGCGCAAAAAGAAGATATTGTTCTTCCTTATTCATTTGTTAATAATCCCTTATGTGCATTAACTGACTACTTTTTTATTATTGATGAGTATAAACTTGACGCTTTCAAAATAAAAAGAAAATCGAAGCATTCACTCATGAATAAAAAATTAATGTATATATTCGCAATATTTATAGTTGCAGCAATAACCTGTATTAGCCAACCCAAGAAAACGACGTTGCGTGATAAAGCCATGGCGAATTATGCCTTTGATTATTTAAGCTCACCGGGCAGTCTTCCATTCACCACGGCAGCCACGGAGCTTTCCGCGATTCATGGTCACTCAACGTCGCAATATCGCCTTGGAGAATTTTATCTTCATGGTAGCGACGGTAAACCACTGGATTATACACAGGCGAGATACTGGTATGAGCAATCAGCGGAACAGGAAAATCCACGCGCGCAAAGTAAACTGGGGTGGATCTACCTCAAAGGTCTGGGGGTCAAACCCGATACCCGTAAAGCAATTCTCTGGTATAAGGAAGCAGCTGAACAAGGGTATGCTCATGCTCAATATACTTTAGGTTTGATCTACAGAAACGGCTCAGGTATTAATGTTAACCATTATGAATCTCAAAAATGGTTAAAACTGGCCGCCAAACAACATTACAAAAACGCGGAAAGATTACTTGCCGGGCTTCCCGCACATTAACGTCGACTGTCACCCGAACAGATGGAGTATTTTCCCTATCAAACCGGCAAAGATAAAAATGTAGAAAATAATTTTGATGACGCCCAGGCAGCCCGGCCCACCATCGTCAACGGGCATCGACTGCGGTTGCGGCTCCGGTTCGACGGTTTGCTTCTCGGTAAAATTTGCCGCCTGAATTAATAATCGACGAATCATTAATGCTTCCAGTGGACAACGATCTTCTGCATCAAGGCGGCTGACGATCGGCATTAATGATTCTTCTGTCGGTTGGCTGGCCTGAACTAATTGTTTAGCAACTAAATATAATGGCCATAAGGGATGTTCTGTATCACGCGTGAGTGAGATCCGCGGCTTACGTCCTTTGTGCAAAACCATCTCGACCAGAGAACGCCCCAGCGCAGAGAGTTTTTCATCACTGAGTATTTCGTATAAATGAAAACGCGTACGAGCGCTGTCACCAGGGACATAAAGTAGCGGTTTTCCCTGATCGTTAACCAGATCACGCGCTTCAATCATCATCACCACTAACGGGTAATAATCGACCCGATGCTGACGGCACCATTGCAACATTAAAGCATCCGCCTGGGTGGAGGGATACTCGCGCCAGTAGTCACAAAGTTCTGCCAGCAGGCTTTCGCCTTCTCCACAATAGACGCGTTGCGCGTATTCATAATAACGCGCATCTTCATTATCAGGTTCAGCTTCCCGCCACGACCGGGCGTAATCCAGAAGTTCGGGGATATCCAGACGGCTTGTGCTATACCAGCGGAGTAAATTTCTGTGCAAATTTGCATCATCGGGGATAATCACTGCGCGATGTTGCGCTAAATACAATGTCAGCCATTCTGGATGCGATGACCAAATCCGAGCGAACATTTGGTAAAAATCAATGGTGTCATTTTGTACGGCAACGGGCAGATGCAGAATGGTCTGGAAGTTAAAAACATTCCCCTTCGCAATGGCATATAAAAAGGATTCCAGTTCTTCTTCGTCTATTTCCCCGACGTTTTCCTCCTGCAACCACCGCAATCTTTCTGCTAATAACACCACGCACTCGAAGGATAAATGGGCAGTGTTCATGGCTATTGTGCACAGCGACCAGCGTAATTCATCAATATCTTCCATCGAGCAATAATTTAATTGCTGAATGAATCGCTGCCAGGCAGAGGGCAGAAAACGTTCGCTATCAGAGGCGAGTAACGCACGAAAGGCGAGCAGAATTTCATGTTCTGCAACTTCATGTTCTTCTGGTTGCCAAACAGATTTAGCAGGCGACTGCGCAATCCGTAGCGCGTCCTCATACGCCTGACGAAGTTGTTTAAAACCCTGCGGATCGGTTTCTGGATGAAAGGACGGTAACAGCGCCAGATAAGCGCGGCGGATAATATCTACGTCAGTCGTTTCCTCTATTTCGAGAATCTTCCAGCAATTTTTCATAGGTCGCTCATATCCTTAAGCGTTTCCGGGCATGTGGGGTAGTCAGCCAGTGGTTGCCAGGGTAAGGTCGCGTAATATGCATCGTCACTGGCAAATAATTGATAAAACATATCATTGCCGGAATCGTCGTATTCTTTACGCGCTAAGAATTCACGTAATAAAGGCAGATCATCATCCTCGGGAGACTGCCAATATTGCCGACCAAAGGTATAACCGGCAAAGTATTGCCGCCAGTGACTATAATAACGTAGAGCCCGTAGATGAATGCGCGACTGGATCCACAGGCTTTCTTCTTCACTCAACCAGTTATTAAGTACGCCCATTCGGCTTAAAAAACCCATCCGGACATAATCCCAGGCTTTAATTCCTCCCTCACCACAGCATTCGGCGGTGCTGGCGACAAATTGCGCATAAGCCTGACCTTGCTCATTTAATTCAGCAAGATAGTCACGCCATTCACATGGCGAATAACGAAACCAGCAGTGATAAAACCCTGCCAACCGCGCGGCATGACCGTTATCAATCATTCGGTAAATTGTGCGCAGCAGGTCATCACGGTCATCAATTCTCCAGGAGGAAGAAAGGTCAAAAAAGCGTGTACCTAAATACATTTTGGGGGATGAATGCGAAGGTAAACAGCATTCATTGCGTATTTCCATCGGAGTGGAAAGTGCAAACAATATTTTTTGCGACTCCATGTCCATATAATTCATCCTTAAATATTCATTCAATGAATATTAACCACGTTGCGAGGCTCATTTATTTATACTTTTCTGACGCAACATAATACGCATAAAATAAGGCTTACGCAAAAATGGAACACATAAAAATATAATATGTTTTATATGCAACCATAAGGAAATGATAATGATTTTTACGTCAAGTTGCTGCGATAATTTATCAATAGAAAAGATTGTTAAACGTGCTGAAAAAGGCGATAGCGAGGCTCAATATATTGTTGGGTTTTATTATAATCGCGATAGCGCAATTGACTCTCCGGACGACGAAAAAGCCTTCTACTGGCTGAAGCTTGCCGCTGAACAAGGCCATTGTGAAGCACAATATTCCTTAGGGCGGAAATACTCCGAGGATAAAAGCCGTCATAAAGATAATGAGCAAGCCATCTTTTGGCTGAAAAAAGCTGCCCTACAAGGCCATACTTTCGCTTCCAACGCCCTTGGCTGGATACTGGATCGTGGAGAAGACCCCAACTATAAAGAAGCGGTTGCCTGGTATCAGATAGCCGCGGAGAGCGGAATGCCTTATGCGCAAAATAATCTTGGATGGATGTACAGAAATGGTAACGGAGTCGCACAAGACTATGCGCTGGCATTTTTCTGGTACAAACAAGCTGCATTACAAGGCCATAGTTACGCGCAAGACAACCTGGCCGATCTCTATAAAGACGGAGAAGGCGTTGCTCAAAACAAGACACTCGCCGCATTCTGGTATTTGAAAAGCGCACAGCAGGGTAATCGGCATGCCCAGTTTCAAATTGCATGGGATTATAACGCTGGCGAAGGGGTGGACCAGGACTATAAGCAAGCGATGTACTGGTATCTGAAGGCTGCCGCTCAGGAAAGCGTCGGCGCTTACGTCAACATCGGTTATATGTATAAACATGGACAAGGCGTTGAGAAAGATTATCAGGCCGCCTTTGAATGGTTTATGAAAGCCGCTGAATGCAATGACGCCACTGCCTGGTATAACCTGGCCATTATGTATCACTACGGAGAAGGAAGACCTGTCGATCTCCGACAGGCTCTCGACCTGTATCGTAAAGTTCAGGCATCCGGTACCAGGGATGTCAGTCAAGAAATCCGTGAGATTGAAGATTTACTGTAAGAGATAAAAACAAGGGCCGGGGAATTTTATTCGGCCCATATTCTCTTTATTGCTGTGCGAAATCAGACCATTAAGGCTCGAACGGGCGTCTCTGGAACTGGTCATGACCACATTTCGGGCATAGCGTCAGCACTTCCGGTGTGTAGATTGGGAGATGGAAATGACATTTCTCGCAGACCAGATTTCCCAGCCCTACCACTTCTCCGCTGTGATAAACCCCATGATGATTGAGGTCCTGGAAAACTTCGCGCCATTCAAGCTGCGTTTTATCGGTGATGTCTGCCAGCTCCTGCCATAAGCTTTCTTTAATCACCCGCATAAAGACGCTGTCAGATTCTTCTTTCAGGCTCTCTTCATAGCTCATGGCGAACTCTTCCAGGTCACGTCTGACAGCTCGCGTCAGCTCATCGACCTCGGTTCGCGTTAACTCCCCTGTTTTTATTACGCGCTCGCGCGCCTGCTCCACCAGTGCGTCGATATCACGTTCCCCATTACGCAGGCGTTCGCTCAGTGACGCGACCAGTTCACGGTAATATTGAGCAACCTTGTTCATCGTTTCATCTCCCGGGTCGTTAACTGACTATAATAATAGACGTTCTTTGTTCCTTGCTTTGCTAATACGCCCACAAACTCTGTAAATTAATGTATGAATAATCCGGGCATCATTTCAACGTCGAGTGCGCGAAAGGCTGTTTTGACGCGGACGTTTGGGCTATGCTATGCGGATCTGAAAAACCACCTCAACGCTACATTTGTAGCCGTATTGAAAACAGGACCACTGGCTGCCATGCAAGAGCAATACCGCCCGGAAGAGATAGAATCCAAAGTACAGCTTCATTGGGATGAGAAGCGCACATTTGAAGTAACCGAAGACGAGAGCAAAGAGAAGTATTACTGCCTGTCTATGCTTCCCTATCCTTCTGGTCGACTACACATGGGCCACGTACGTAACTACACCATCGGTGACGTGATCGCCCGCTACCAGCGTATGCTGGGCAAAAACGTCCTGCAGCCGATCGGCTGGGACGCGTTTGGTCTGCCTGCGGAAGGCGCGGCGGTGAAAAACAACACCGCTCCGGCACCGTGGACGTACGACAACATCGCATACATGAAAAACCAGCTCAAAATGCTGGGCTTTGGTTATGACTGGAGCCGCGAGCTGGCAACCTGTACGCCGGAATACTACCGTTGGGAACAGAAATTCTTCACCGAGCTGTATAAAAAAGGCCTGGTATATAAAAAGACTTCTGCGGTCAACTGGTGCCCGAACGACCAGACCGTACTGGCGAACGAACAAGTTATCGACGGCTGCTGCTGGCGCTGCGATACCAAAGTTGAACGTAAAGAGATCCCGCAGTGGTTTATCAAAATCACCGCTTACGCTGACGAGCTGCTTAACGATCTGGATAAACTGGATCACTGGCCAGACACCGTTAAAACCATGCAGCGTAACTGGATCGGTCGTTCCGAAGGCGTGGAAATCACCTTCAACGTTAACGACTATGACAACACGCTGACCGTTTACACTACCCGTCCGGACACCTTTATGGGTTGTAGCTACCTGGCGGTAGCGGCGGGTCATCCGCTGGCGCAGAAAGCGGCGGAAAATAATCCTGAACTGGCGGCCTTTATTGACGAATGCCGTAACACCAAAGTTGCCGAAGCTGAAATGGCAACGATGGAGAAAAAAGGCGTCGATACTGGCTTTAAAGCGGTTCACCCATTAACGGGCGAAGAAATTCCCGTTTGGGCAGCAAACTTCGTATTGATGGAGTACGGCACGGGCGCAGTTATGGCGGTTCCGGGTCACGACCAGCGCGACTACGAGTTTGCCTCTAAATACGGCCTGAACATCAAACCGGTTATCCTGGCAGCTGACGGCTCTGAGCCAGATCTTTCTCAGCAAGCCCTGACTGAAAAAGGCGTTCTGTTCAACTCTGGCGAGTTCAACGGTCTTGACCATGAAGCGGCCTTCAACGCCATCGCCGATAAACTGACTGCGATGGGCGTTGGCGAGCGTAAAGTGAACTACCGCCTGCGCGACTGGGGTGTTTCCCGTCAACGTTACTGGGGCGCGCCAATTCCGATGGTAACGCTGGAAGACGGCACTGTGATGCCGACCCCGGACGACCAGCTGCCGGTGATCCTGCCGGAAGATGTGGTGATGGACGGTATTACCAGCCCGATTAAAGCAGATCCGGAGTGGGCAAAAACTACCGTTAACGGTATGCCAGCGCTGCGTGAAACCGACACTTTCGACACCTTTATGGAGTCCTCCTGGTACTATGCGCGCTACACTTGCCCGGAGTACAAAGAAGGTATGCTGGATTCCAAAGCGGCTAACTACTGGCTGCCGGTGGATATCTACATTGGTGGTATCGAACACGCCATTATGCACCTGCTCTACTTCCGCTTCTTCCACAAACTGATGCGTGATGCAGGCATGGTGAACTCTGACGAACCAGCGAAACAGTTGCTGTGTCAGGGTATGGTGCTGGCAGATGCCTTCTACTATGTTGGCGAAAACGGCGAACGTAACTGGGTTTCCCCGGTTGATGCTATCGTTGAACGTGACGAGAAAGGCCGTATCGTGAAAGCGAAAGACGCGGCAGGTCATGAACTGGTTTATACCGGCATGAGCAAAATGTCCAAGTCGAAGAACAACGGTATCGACCCGCAGGTGATGGTTGAACGTTACGGCGCGGACACCGTTCGTCTGTTTATGATGTTTGCTTCTCCGGCGGATATGACTCTCGAATGGCAGGAATCCGGCGTGGAAGGGGCTAACCGCTTCCTGAAACGTGTCTGGAAACTGGTGTACGAGCACACAGCAAAAGGTGATGTTGCGGCACTGAACGTTGATGCGCTGACTGAAGATCAGAAAGCGCTGCGTCGCGATGTGCATAAAACTATCGCTAAAGTGACCGATGATATCGGCCGTCGTCAGACCTTCAACACCGCTATTGCGGCGATTATGGAGCTGATGAACAAACTGGCGAAAGCACCGACCGATAGCGAGCAGGATCGCGCCCTGATGCAGGAAGCGCTGCTGGCGGTAATCCGTATGCTTAACCCGTTCACCCCACACATCTGCTTCACGCTGTGGCAGGAACTGAAAGGCGAAGGCGATATCGACAACGCGCCGTGGCCGGTTGCTGACGAAAAAGCGATGGTGGAAGACTCCACGCTGGTCGTGGTGCAGGTTAACGGTAAAGTCCGTGCAAAAATCACCGTTCCGGTGGACGCAACGGAAGAACAGGTTCGCGAACGTGCTGGCCAGGAACATCTGGTAGCAAAATATCTTGATGGCGTTACTGTACGTAAAGTGATTTACGTACCAGGTAAACTCCTCAATCTGGTCGTTGGCTAAGCGCGGGAGGAAGCGTGCGATATCTGGCAACATTGTTGTTATCTCTGGCGGTGTTAATCACCGCCGGGTGTGGCTGGCATCTGCGTGATACCACGCAGGTTCCTTCCACTATGAAGGTCATGATCCTGGACTCAGGCGATCCGAACGGGCCATTAAGCCGTGCGGTGCGTAATCAGTTACGTCTGAATGGTGTCGAGTTGCTTGATAAAGAAACCACGCGTAAGGACGTTCCATCCCTGCGTTTGGGTAAAGTGAGCATCGCGAAAGATACCGCATCGGTATTCCGTAACGGTCAAACAGCAGAGTATCAGATGATCATGACGGTGAATGCGACCGTGTTGATCCCCGGCCGTGATATCTACCCGATTAGCGCCAAAGTCTTCCGTTCGTTCTTCGATAACCCGCAAATGGCGTTAGCGAAAGATAACGAACAAGACATGATCGTAAAAGAGATGTACGACCGTGCTGCCGAACAGCTGATTCGTAAGCTGCCAAGCATCCGTGCTGCGGATATTCGTTCCGACGAAGAACAGACGTCGACCACAACGGATACTCCGGCAACGCCTGCACGCGTCTCCACCACGCTGGGTAACTGATGATTCGGTTGTACCCGGAACAACTCCGCGCGCAGCTCAATGAAGGGCTGCGCGCGGCGTATCTTTTACTTGGTAACGATCCTCTGTTATTGCAGGAAAGCCAGGACGCTGTTCGTCAGGTCGCTGCGGCACAAGGATTCGAAGAACACCACACTTTTTCCATTGATCCCAACACTGACTGGAATGCGATCTTTTCGTTATGCCAGGCTATGAGTCTGTTTGCCAGTCGACAAACGCTATTGCTGTTGTTACCAGAAAACGGACCGAATGCGGCGATCAATGAACAACTTCTCACACTCACCGGACTTCTGCATGACGACCTGCTGTTGATCGTCCGCGGTAATAAATTAAGCAAAGCGCAAGAAAATGCCGCCTGGTTTACTGCTCTTGCGAATCGCAGCGTGCAGGTGACCTGTCAGACACCGGAGCAGGCTCAGCTTCCCCGCTGGGTTGCTGCGCGTGCAAAACAGCTCAACTTAGAACTGGATGACGCTGCAAATCAGGTGCTCTGCTACTGTTATGAAGGTAACCTGCTGGCGCTGGCCCAGGCACTGGAGCGTTTATCGCTGCTCTGGCCAGACGGCAAACTGACATTACCGCGCGTTGAACAGGCGGTGAATGATGCCGCGCATTTCACCCCTTTTCATTGGGTTGATGCTTTGTTGATGGGAAAAAGTAAGCGCGCGTTGCATATTCTTCAGCAACTGCGTCTGGAAGGCAGCGAACCGGTTATTTTGTTGCGCACATTACAACGTGAACTGTTGTTACTGGTTAACCTGAAACGCCAGTCTGCCCATATGCCACTGCGTGCATTGTTTGATAAGCATCGGGTATGGCAGAACCGCCGGGGCATGATGGGCGAGGCGTTAAATCGCTTAAGCCAGCCGCAGTTACGTCAGGCCGTGCAACTCCTGACACGAACGGAACTCACCCTCAAACAAGATTACGGTCAGTCAGTGTGGGCAGAGCTGGAAGGGTTATCTCTTCTGTTGTGCCATAAACCCCTGGCGGACGTATTTATCGACGGTTGATATGAAATCTTTACAGGCTCTGTTTGGCGGCACCTTTGATCCGGTGCACTATGGTCATCTTAAACCCGTGGAAACGCTGGCGAATTTGATTGGTCTGACGCGGGTCACAATCATCCCTAATAATGTTCCTCCGCATCGTCCCCAGCCGGAAGCGAACAGCGTGCAGCGTAAACACATGCTTGAACTGGCGATTGCCGACAAGCCATTATTTACTCTTGATGAACGCGAGCTAAAGCGCAATGCCCCCTCTTACACTGCGCAAACACTGAAAGAGTGGCGGCAGGAACAAGGACCGGACGTGCCGCTGGCGTTTATTATTGGTCAGGATTCATTGCTGACCTTTCCGACCTGGTACGAATACGAAACGATACTCGACAATGCACATTTGATCGTCTGTCGGCGTCCAGGTTACCCACTTGAAATGGCGCAACCGCAATACCAGCAATGGCTGGAAGATCATTTGACACATAACCCGGAAGATCTTCACCTTCAGCCTGCCGGTAAAATTTATCTGGCTGAAACGCCGTGGTTTAACATCTCGGCGACCATCATCCGCGAACGTTTGCAAAACGGTGAATCGTGTGAGGATTTATTGCCGGAACCGGTACTGACTTACATTAACCAACAAGGCTTGTATCGCTGATACCTGTCGTTACGGAGGGCATGATGCGACTGTGGTTAATTCGTCATGGCGAAACGCAAGCGAATGTCGATGGTCTGTACAGCGGTCATGCGCCCACTCCCCTGACCGCACGCGGTATTGAGCAAGCGCAAAATCTGCATACGCTGCTACATGATGTTTCCTTTGACCTGGTTTTATGCAGTGAACTGGAACGGGCACAGCATACCGCGCGACGGGTTCTCAGTGATCGCCAGCTCCCCGTGCAAATCATCCCTGAACTCAACGAAATGTTTTTTGGCGACTGGGAGATGCGACATCATCGCGACCTCATGCAAGAAGATGCCGAAAACTATAGCGCGTGGTGCAATGACTGGCAGCATGCTATCCCCACGAACGGTGAAGGATTTCAGGCATTTTCACAACGTGTGGAACGGTTTATCGCAAGGCTTAGTGAATTTCAGCACTATCAGAATATTTTAGTCGTCAGCCATCAGGGTGTACTGAGTCTGTTAATCGCTCGTTTAATTGGCATGCCTGCCGAGGCTATGTGGCATTTTCGCGTTGATCAAGGGTGTTGGAGCGCCATTGATATCAACCAAAAATTCGCGACGCTACGCGTCCTCAATAGCCGTGCCATCGGGGTCGAGAATGCATGACTTTTCTGTTTTTTTACGGGTAAGCCGCAACGACCATTGACAGCCCCGGGCAGGCTGATATTCTCCGCAGCCAGACTTTTTCCGCCAGACACGACTTTGTAGAAATTGTTTTACAAAAATGGCGATGCAATCTGCGGCGCGGGGTGGGATGATAGCCCACTTTCGAAAGCCGATTCGGCGACAATTGTCCCGAAATCGCCTCTGGTTCAGGTATACTGACAGACCATTTTTATCTATTTGATTCACCCAGGGGGAAAACTTGCAGGGTAAAGCACTCCAGGATTTTGTTATCGACAAAATTGATGACCTCAAAGGTCAGGACATCATCGCCTTAGACGTTCAGGGCAAATCCAGCATCACCGACTGCATGATCATCTGTACGGGTACGTCCAGCCGTCATGTTATGTCCATTGCTGACCACGTTGTGCAGGAGTCTCGCGCAGCGGGCCTGTTACCGCTCGGCGTAGAAGGTGAAAACAGCGCCGACTGGATTGTCGTGGATTTGGGCGATGTGATTGTCCATGTCATGCAGGAAGAGAGCCGTCGCCTGTATGAACTGGAAAAACTCTGGAGTTAATGCGTGAAGCTGCAACTTGTCGCCGTGGGAACGAAAATGCCGGACTGGGTACAAACCGGTTTTACCGAGTACCTGCGTCGTTTTCCGAAAGATATGCCCTTCGAGCTGATTGAAATTCCGGCCGGAAAACGCGGCAAGAATGCGGACATCAAGCGCATACTCGACAAAGAGGGTGAGCAGATGTTGGCGGCCGCAGGCAAAAACCGCATTGTCACCCTCGATATTCCAGGCAAGCCCTGGGATACGCCGCAGTTAGCCGCTGAGCTGGAACGCTGGAAGCTGGATGGTCGCGACGTCAGTCTACTGATTGGCGGGCCTGAAGGGTTGTCGCCTGCCTGTAAAGCGGCGGCTGAGCAGAGCTGGTCGCTGTCGGCGCTTACCCTCCCCCATCCGCTGGTTCGCGTGCTGGTCGCAGAGAGTCTGTACCGGGCGTGGAGCATCACCACCAACCATCCTTATCACCGTGAGTGATAAGGGAGCCTTGAGTAGAAAACGCAGCGGATGAAACTACAGAACTCTTTTCGCGACTATACGGCAGAGTCCGCGCTGTTTGTGCGCCGGGCGCTGGTCGCCTTTTTGGGGATTTTGCTGCTGACCGGCGTGCTTATCGCCAACCTGTATAATCTGCAAATTGTTCGCTTTACCGACTACCAGACCCGCTCTAATGAAAACCGCATTAAGCTGGTGCCTATCGCACCCAGCCGCGGCATTATCTACGACCGTAACGGTATCCCTCTGGCTCTCAACCGCACTATCTACCAGATAGAAATGATGCCGGAGAAAGTCGATAACGTGCAGCAAACGCTGGACGCTTTGCGCAGCGTGGTTGATCTGACCGATGATGATATTGCTGCATTCCGAAAAGAGCGCGCACGTTCACACCGTTTCACCTCCATTCCGGTGAAAACTAACCTGACCGAAGTACAAGTAGCTCGCTTTGCCGTCAACCAGTACCGTTTTCCGGGTGTTGAAGTTAAAGGCTATAAACGTCGTTACTATCCTTACGGTTCGGCGTTGACCCACGTCATCGGCTATGTGTCGAAAATCAACGATAAAGACGTCGAACGCCTGAATAATGACGGCAAACTGGCCAACTATGCGGCAACGCATGATATCGGTAAGCTGGGCATTGAGCGTTACTATGAAGACGTGCTGCACGGTCAGACTGGTTATGAAGAGGTTGAAGTTAACAACCGTGGGCGTGTTATCCGCCAGTTAAAAGAAGTACCACCGCAAGCCGGACACGATATTTACCTGACGCTGGATCTCAAACTCCAGCAATATATTGAAACGCTGCTGGCGGGTAGCCGCGCAGCTGTGGTAGTCACCGATCCGCGTACAGGTGGGGTGCTGGCGCTGGTTTCCACGCCTAGTTATGACCCAAACCTGTTTGTTGACGGTATCTCCAGCAAAGATTATTCCGCCTTGCTGAACGACCCGAATACACCGCTGGTGAACCGCGCCACACAAGGGGTTTATCCTCCCGCGTCTACAGTTAAACCCTATGTGGCGGTTTCGGCATTGAGCGCCGGAGTGATCACGCGCAATACGACGCTGTTTGACCCAGGCTGGTGGCAACTGCCAGGTTCGGAAAAACGTTATCGTGACTGGAAAAAATGGGGCCACGGGCGTCTGAATGTCACAAGATCGCTGGAAGAATCTGCGGATACCTTCTTCTATCAGGTGGCCTACGATATGGGAATCGATCGCCTCTCCGAATGGATGGGTAAATTCGGTTATGGTCATTACACCGGTATCGACCTGGCGGAAGAACGTTCCGGCAACATGCCTACCCGCGAATGGAAACAGAAACGCTTTAAAAAACCGTGGTATCAGGGTGACACCATTCCGGTTGGTATCGGTCAGGGTTACTGGACAGCGACCCCAATCCAGATGAGTAAGGCACTGATGATCCTGATTAATGACGGTATCGTGAAGGTTCCGCATTTGCTGATGAGCACCGCCGAAGACGGCAAACAGGTGCCATGGGTACAACCGCATGAACCGCCCGTCGGCGATATTCATTCCGGTTACTGGGAGCTGGCAAAAGACGGTATGTACGGTGTTGCTAACCGCCCTAACGGTACGGCGCATAAATACTTTGCCAGCGCACCGTACAAAATTGCAGCAAAATCCGGTACGGCTCAGGTCTTCGGCCTGAAAGCGAACGAAACCTATAATGCGCACAAAATTGCCGAGCGTTTACGTGACCACAAACTGATGACCGCCTTTGCGCCATACAACAATCCGCAAGTGGCTGTCGCCATGATTCTGGAGAACGGTGGCGCGGGTCCGGCGGTTGGTACGCTGATGCGCCAGATCCTCGACCACATTATGCTGGGTGATAACAACACCGATCTGCCTGCGGAAAATCCAGCGGTTGCCGCAGCGGAGGACCATTAATCATGACGGATAATCCGAATAAAAAAACATTCTGGGATAAAGTCCATCTCGATCCCACAATGCTGCTGATCTTACTGGCATTGCTGGTTTACAGCGCCCTGGTTATCTGGAGCGCCAGCGGTCAGGATATTGGCATGATGGAGCGTAAAATCGGCCAGATTGCGATGGGTCTGGTCATCATGGTGGTGATGGCGCAAATTCCTCCACGCGTTTATGAAGGCTGGGCCCCCTATCTCTATATCATCTGTATTATTTTGCTGGTGGCGGTAGATGCTTTCGGTGCCATCTCTAAAGGCGCTCAACGCTGGCTGGACCTCGGTATTGTTCGTTTTCAACCGTCGGAAATTGCCAAGATAGCCGTACCACTGATGGTTGCACGCTTTATCAACCGCGACGTTTGCCCACCTTCATTGAAGAATACAGCTATCGCGCTGGTGCTGATATTTATGCCCACGCTGCTGGTGGCTGCACAGCCTGACCTGGGAACATCAATCCTCGTTGCGCTTTCCGGCCTGTTTGTACTGTTCCTCTCTGGCCTTAGCTGGCGTCTGATTGGCGTCGCAGTAGTGCTGGTAGCGGCGTTCATTCCGATTCTGTGGTTCTTCCTGATGCATGATTACCAGCGCCAGCGCGTAATGATGCTCCTGGACCCGGAATCAGACCCACTCGGCGCGGGCTATCATATTATTCAATCTAAAATTGCTATTGGCTCCGGCGGATTACGCGGCAAAGGCTGGCTGCACGGTACTCAGTCACAGCTTGAATTTCTCCCCGAACGCCATACCGACTTTATCTTCGCGGTACTGGCGGAAGAGCTGGGATTAGTGGGCATTTTGATTCTGCTCGCTCTTTACATTCTGCTGATCATGCGCGGGCTGTGGATAGCCGCCAGAGCGCAAACCACCTTTGGTCGCGTCATGGCTGGCGGCTTAATGCTGATATTATTCGTTTATGTCTTCGTAAATATTGGTATGGTAAGCGGTATTCTGCCGGTTGTAGGGGTTCCGCTCCCACTGGTCAGTTATGGAGGATCGGCGCTAATTGTGCTGATGGCTGGGTTCGGGATTGTAATGTCAATCCACACCCACAGGAAAATGTTGTCGAAAAGCGTGTAAGAGGTGCGCAATGCGTAAGCAGTGGCTCGGGATCTGCATCGCGGCAGGAATGCTCGCGGCATGTACAAGCGATGATGGTCAGCAACAGACGGTAAGTGTACCGCAGCCTGCGGTATGTAACGGCCCCATAGTTGAAATTAGCGGGGCGGACCCGCGTTTCGAACCACTGAACGCGACGGCAAATCAGGATTACCAGCGCGACGGTAAAAGCTACAAAATCGTGCAGGATCCGTCTCGATTTAGCCAGGCGGGACTGGCGGCAATCTATGATGCCGAACCCGGCAGTAACCTGACGGCCTCTGGCGAAGCTTTCGATCCGACACAGTTGACGGCGGCCCATCCAACGCTTCCGATCCCCAGCTACGCCAGAATCACTAACCTGGCTAACGGGCGAATGATCGTGGTGCGCATTAATGATCGCGGTCCTTACGGCAACGACCGCGTTATTTCGCTTTCTCGCGCGGCAGCTGACCGTCTTAACACGTCAAACAACACCAAAGTTCGTATCGATCCGATTATTGTCGCCCAGGATGGTTCGCTTTCTGGTCCTGGTATGGCCTGTACCACAGTTGCCAAACAGACTTACGCCCTGCCTGCACCTCCCGATTTAAGCGGCGGCGCAGGAACAAGTTCAGTGTCTGGCCCGCAGGGTGACATTCTTCCGGTCAGTAATTCGACGCTAAAAAGCGAAGATCCGACTGGCGCGCCGGTAACCAGCAGCGGTTTCCTCGGCGCACCAACGACCTTAGCGCCTGGTGTTCTGGAAGGCAGCGAACCAACGCCTGCACCACAGCCCGTTGTTACAGCTCCGTCGACAACGCCTGCAACCTCGCCTGCAATGGTGACACCGCAAGCCGCCTCGCAAAGCGCCAGCGGCAACTTTATGGTGCAAGTCGGGGCCGTTAGCGATCAGGCTCGTGCGCAACAGTACCAACAGCAACTGGGACAGAAGTTCGGCGTCCCCGGTCGCGTAACTCAAAATGGCGCGGTCTGGCGGATCCAGCTTGGCCCATTCGCCAGCAAAGCCGAAGCCAGTACCTTGCAGCAACGTTTGCAAACCGAAGCCCAATTACAGTCATTTATTACCACCGCGCAGTAGCGTAAAGCAGGCATCTGATGTGTCAATTTCTGTAAATGACGTTAACAAAGTCACGCGGAAAGTCAGATGCCTGCCGGTAGTGCATTTGCTATAGTAGGGCACTTTTTTTAATTCCATCACGGATGTCGTAGTTCAGACCATGAATACCATTTTTTCCGCTCGTATCATGAAGCGCCTGGCGCTCACCACGGCTCTTTGCACAGCCTTTATCTCTGCTGCACATGCCGATGACCTGAATATCAAAACTATGATCCCGGGTGTACCGCAGATCGATGCGGAGTCCTACATCCTGATTGACTATAACTCCGGCAAAGTGCTCGCCGAACAGAACGCAGATGTCCGCCGCGATCCTGCCAGCCTGACCAAAATGATGACCAGTTACGTTATCGGCCAGGCAATGAAAGCCGGTAAATTTAAAGAAACTGATTTAGTCACTATCGGCAACGACGCATGGGCCACCGGTAACCCGGTGTTTAAAGGTTCTTCACTGATGTTCCTCAAACCGGGCATGCAGGTTCCGGTTTCTCAGCTAATCCGCGGTATTAACCTGCAATCGGGTAACGATGCTTGTGTCGCCATGGCCGATTTTGCCGCTGGTAGCCAGGACGCTTTTGTTGGCTTGATGAACAGCTACGTTAACGCACTGGGCCTGAAAAATACCCACTTCCAGACGGTACATGGTCTGGATGCTGATGGTCAGTACAGCTCCGCGCGAGATATGGCGCTGATCGGCCAGGCGTTGATCCGTGACGTACCGAATGAATACTCGATCTATAAAGAAAAAGAATTTACGTTTAACGGTATTCGCCAGCTGAACCGTAACGGCCTGTTATGGGATAACAGCCTGAATGTCGACGGCATCAAAACCGGACACACTGACAAAGCAGGTTACAACCTTGTTGCTTCTGCGACTGAAGGCCAGATGCGCTTGATCTCTGCGGTGATGGGCGGACGTACTTTTAAAGGCCGTGAAGCCGAAAGTAAAAAACTGCTAACCTGGGGCTTCCGTTTCTTCGAAACCGTTAACCCACTGAAAGTAGGTAAAGAGTTCGCCTCTGAACCGGTTTGGTTTGGTGATTCTGATCGCGCTTCGTTAGGTGTTGATAAAGACGTGTATCTGACCATTCCGCGTGGCCGCATGAAAGATCTGAAAGCCAGCTATGTGCTGAACAGCAGTGAATTGCATGCGCCGCTGCAAAAGAATCAGGTCGTCGGTACTATCAACTTCCAGCTTGATGGCAAAACGATCGAACAACGCCCGCTGGTTGTGCTGCAAGAAATCCCGGAAGGCAACTTCTTCGGCAAAATCATTGATTACATTAAATTAATGTTCCATCACTGGTTTGGTTAAAAATCGAACACTTGAAAGTGTAATTTCCGTCCCCATATACTAAGCATCAGTAAAAAACTCCCGCCTTCTGGCGGGAGTTGCTATTTAATTACGTTACGCCGGAGCTGACATGAAAACCAAACTTAACGAACTGCTTGAATTCCCTACTCCTTTTACTTACAAAGTTATGGGGCAGGCGTTACCTGAGCTGGTTGATCAGGTGGTTGAAGTGGTACAGCGCCATGCGCCAGGTGACTACACCCCAACGGTAAAACCAAGCAGCAAAGGCAACTACCACTCGGTATCTATCACTATCAACGCGACTCATATCGAGCAGGTTGAAACACTGTATGAAGAACTGGGCAAAATCGATATTGTCCGCATGGTTCTGTAACTCGCTTCTCCGTTACCCGGCTCCTGGTCGGGTAACTCCCCTCTCCTCGCTGTGATATACTTTTCCCCCACTTTTACTCATTCTCCACGGAGATGCCGTTTTGTATCAGGATAAAATTCTTGTCCGCCAGCTCGGTCTTCAGCCTTACGAGCCAATCTCCCTGGCTATGCATGAATTCACCGATACCCGCGATGAAAGTACCCTTGATGAAATCTGGCTGGTCGAGCACTATCCGGTATTTACCCAAGGGCAGGCAGGAAAAGCGGAGCACATTTTAATGCCGGGTGATATTCCGGTGATTCAGAGCGATCGCGGTGGGCAGGTGACTTATCACGGGCCGGGGCAACAGGTGATGTATGTGTTGCTTAACCTGAAACGCCGTAAACTCGGTGTGCGTGAACTGGTGACCTTGCTTGAGCAAACAGTGGTGAATACCCTGGCTGAACTGGGTATAGAAGCGCATCCTCGGGCTGACGCGCCTGGTGTCTATGTCGGGGAAAAGAAAATTTGCTCACTGGGTTTACGTATTCGACGCGGTTGTTCATTCCACGGTCTGGCATTAAACGTCAATATGGATCTTTCACCATTTTTACGTATTAATCCTTGTGGGTATGCCGGAATGGAAATGGCTAAAATATCACAATGGAAACCCGAAGCGACGACTAATAATATTGCACCGCGTTTACTGGAAAATATTTTAGCGCTACTAAACAATCCTGACTTCGAATATATTACCGCTTAATTGCATACATCAATGGCCCAATTTACACTGGGTCATTACTCATAATACCTGCTAATGCTTTACATCTCCTTCGCGTTTGTATATTTTCTTTATCACTAGCAGAAATGCGATGCTACGCCTTGCTCCGTAACTCACCCCATTGATTAACTTATTGAAATAGTTGATTATGGTGAGCAAAAGCGTTCCGTTCCAATTAGACATAAGATTATTGTAATTTTTTTTAATATTATTTTTCCATGAATAAAATTGGAGTAAGTGCGTGGATAGTAATAATCAAATTGAAACCTGTTTAAGCAGAAAGTCGTCAGAAGGTAAACCACAAATATTTACAACCTTACGAAATATTGATCTTAACCTTCTGACTATTTTTGAAGCTGTATATGTACATAAAGGGATCGTTAATGCAGCGAAAGTGCTTAATCTGACACCCTCGGCAATCAGTCAGTCTATTCAGAAACTGCGCGTTATATTCCCTGACCCATTGTTTATTCGCAAAGGCCAGGGTGTCACTCCTACCGCATTTGCGATGCATCTACATGAGTATATCAGTCAGGGCCTTGAGTCCATTCTTGGCGCGCTGGATATCGAAGGAAGCTATGATAAGCAACGAACGATAACTATTGCGACCACCCCCTCGGTCGGAGCCCTGGTCCTTCCTGTCATCTATCGGGCGATTAAATCTCACTATCCGCAGCTTTTACTGCGCAACCCACCCACCAGCGACGCGGAAAACCAACTCAGTCAGTTTCAAACCGATCTCATCATCGATAACATGTTTTGCACCAATCGTACGGTGCAACATCATGTTCTGTTCACCGACAATATGGTGTTAATTTGCCGTGAGGGAAATCCACTACTCTCTTTAGAAGATGACAGAGAGACTATCGACAACGCTGCGCATATACTCCTGTTACCGGAAGGGCAAAATTTCAGCGGTCTGCGGCAGAGAGTTCAAGAGATGTTTCCGGACCGGCAAATCAGTTTCACCAGCTACAACATTTTGACAATCGCTGCACTGGTTGCCAACAGTGACATGTTAGCGATTATTCCCAGCCGTTTTTATAACCTGTTTAGCCGTTGTTGGCCGCTAGAAAAACTGCCTTTTCCGTCCTTAAATGAGGAGCAAATAGATTTCTCTATCCACTACAACAAATTCAGCCTGCGTGATCCCATCCTGCACGGGGTAATAGATGTTATCCGGAATGCATTTTGAAAAAGTATTGTTACAGCCAGATCACAGCGAAGAACGAAAAAATGGCACAATCCAACAACAATTTTACATTTTCGCGACCGCTTTGGCTGCTTTCAGGTCCGTTTCAATGATATACTGCCAGTCGTTAATTCAAAAATAGTTGATAATTACAACAATCTATTGAATTGAAACGCTTTCCTTCGTAATTCGCAACTGGAACACGCACGCTATGAGTAAACCCATTGTGATGGAACGCGGTGTTAAATACCGCGATGCCGATAAGATGGCCCTTATCCCGGTTAAAAACGTGGCAACAGAGCGCGAAGCCCTGCTGCGCAAGCCGGAATGGATGAAAATCAAGCTTCCAGCGGACTCTACACGTATCCAGGGCATCAAAGCCGCAATGCGCAAAAATGGCCTGCATTCTGTCTGCGAGGAAGCCTCCTGCCCTAACCTGGCGGAATGCTTCAACCACGGCACAGCAACTTTTATGATCCTCGGCGCTATTTGTACCCGCCGTTGTCCGTTCTGTGACGTTGCCCACGGTCGCCCGGTAGCTCCGGATGCCAATGAACCAGTGAAACTGGCGCAGACCATTGCCGATATGGCGCTGCGTTATGTGGTTATCACCTCCGTTGACCGTGATGACCTGCGCGATGGCGGTGCCCAACACTTTGCGGATTGCATTACTGCCATTCGGGAAAAAAGCCCGCAAATCAAAATTGAAACTCTGGTGCCGGATTTCCGCGGTCGTATGGATCGTGCTCTGGATATTCTGACCGCCACACCACCAGATGTGTTCAACCATAACCTGGAAAACGTACCGCGTATTTACCGTCAGGTACGGCCTGGTGCAGATTACAACTGGTCGCTGAAGCTGCTGGAACGCTTTAAAGAAGCGCATCCGGAAATCCCGACCAAGTCTGGTCTGATGGTGGGTCTGGGTGAAACCAATGAAGAAATTATTGAGGTAATGCGCGACCTGCGCCGTCATGGTGTGACGATGTTAACGCTGGGGCAATATTTGCAGCCAAGCCGCCATCACCTGCCGGTTCAACGTTACGTTAGCCCGGATGAGTTCGACGAAATGAAAGCCGAAGCGCTGGCGATGGGCTTTACCCATGCTGCATGCGGTCCGTTTGTCCGCTCGTCTTACCACGCCGATTTGCAGGCGAAAGGGATGGAAGTTAAGTAATCCTGTAATAATTACTTACATCTGTCTGATAAAAAACCCGCTTTTTGAAGCGGGTTTTTTGTATCGAACAAGATATTGAGGGAGCGTCCTGCTCGCCACGTCACTCTTTATGAGAGAGCTTTTCAGCCTGAAGATCAACGTCTGCGCCTTTTTTCGCCGCAGCATCGTCATCATTCATCGCCTTCTTGAACCCTTTAATGGCCGCTCCAAGGTCTCCGCCCAGCGTACGTAACTTCTTAGTCCCAAACAGCAGAACGACCAGCGCCGCAACTACCAGCAGTTTGGTAATACTAATCTCACCCATAGATACCTTCTTGACATATAACCGGCAACAGAACGCGCCTTAAAAACCAGAGAATATTAACGGTCATTCGACGCGCGCACACAATAGCAATCTGTAACAAGGTGAATCAAGCGCCGAGTAAAAAAACATCATAATAATTGCGGCGGCGCAAAGCGACGGTTGTTTAAGACGGGCAGTTGCGCGCGCACCTGACGCACACGTTCGGGCGTCACTTCCGCCATAATGAGTGCAGGCATTTCTGACGCTGCCGCAATGGTGACGCCAAAGGGATCTATAATCCGGCTTTGCCCGATATTTTTGTTCCCGCACTCCCCCGCCGCCACCATATAACAGGTGGTATCCAGCGCACGAGCGGCAAGCAACGTTGACCAGTGATGCTCTTTGAGCGGCCCACGAACCCAGGCAGCAGGAAGTACCAGGATTTCAGCTCCCTGTAATGCCTGTGCCAGCGCCAGCTCTGGAAAGCGTAAGTCATAACAGGTCATCAGACCGACCTTCATCCCTTCCACCTCCAGTAACGGAGCTATTTCATTACCAGCATCAACATGGCGTGATTCCTGAATGGCAAATGCATCATAGAGATGAAGTTTGGCATAACGGGCGACGATGTTTCCTGCCTGTAGCGCCACCAGCATATTCCATGCGCGCCCCGGCGTTGAAGGAACATGAATCGTCAGAATTGTCGTCATCATGTTACGTTTACTTTCTCGACGTAAACGTCCGAGGAATTCGCCTTCCAGCAGCTGTGCTGATTTAACCGATAGATCTGCATCATGATCATCACGCGCCAACAATGCTTCCGGCAGGACAAACAGCGAAACGTCGTTTTCCGCCGCCTGCGCCATCAACGAGGCACAAATCTCAGCGTTCTTTTCCCACACAGATGTCACAGCAAACTGTCCTGCGGCAACCAGCATTGCCACCTCCTCCTGTCAGAGTCGTAAAATTCGCCAACGGCGATTATTCGGCGTTACACTTATCACTCATACAAATCAAATAGCAGGATTTTGCAGTGTTACAACTTCTTTTAGCAGTTTTTATAGGCGGTGGTACGGGAAGCGTGGCGAGATGGCTGTTAAGTATGCGATTTAACCCGCTGCATCAGGCGATTCCGTTGGGGACGCTGGCAGCCAACCTGATTGGGGCATTCATCATAGGAATGGGATTCGCCTGGTTCAGCAGGATGACGAACATTGATCCCGTGTGGAAAGTATTAATCACCACCGGATTTTGTGGCGGTCTAACAACCTTCTCAACATTTTCGGCAGAAGTGGTGTTTTTGTTACAAGAGGGTCGCTTTGGCTGGGCATTACTGAACGTTTTCGTCAACCTTCTGGGGTCTTTTGCCATGACCGCACTGGCTTTCTGGCTGTTTTCGGCCTCAACCGCACACTAAAGACCAAAAAAAACCCGCTGATTAAGCGGGTTTTGAATTCTTGCTGACGTATCTTACAGAGCGATTACGTTTGCAGCAGAAGGGCCTTTGGCACCGTTAGTGATTTCGAACTCTACGCGCTGACCTTCAGCAAGAGTTTTAAAACCATTAGTCTGGATTGCAGAGAAGTGTACGAACACGTCTTTGCTGCCGTCTTCCGGAGTAATGAAACCGAATCCTTTGGACTCATTAAACCACTTAACGTTACCTTTAATCTTAGACATCAAAATTACCTTTACATGAAAAATAGACACAAATGCTGTGTCGGTTACCAGTACACCAATTGTGGTACGCTTTGTCCAGTGCAACTTTACTAAAAAGTGATAAAAGTCGCGTTATTTTTGATGTTAATTATTTTAGTGGTTGATTTTAAAGAATTTACTAAAACTTCATTTGTCTCAAAACTGAAAGCGCATCCAGGCAAAGTACACATTGCCATTGTTGTAGGTACCCGGAATGTAGGTCATCTGAAACGTCGCGGGGCCATACCCCACAGAGGCCAATGGCAGTAGAACCGGGAGAGGGATGTAATTCCAGTTATCGCGTGCCGTTACGCCAGCGGTGAATCCCAGGCCTAAATGAAAATTTTCATCTGCCAGCGGTCGCCAGGTACTTTCCCATCCGTATCCGGCAATCGGTTCCCATTTGTTCCACGAGTCCTTAAATGCCATGGCATACAGGCCATGCCAGTTTCCTTTTTCGTCCCAACGCGACTGACCAAAACCGCCACCCCACGGTCGCTCGTTATAGCGATCGGTTTTTTCTTTGTCATAGGCAAAACGCGCATGCCAGGTGATGGCAGGAATATATAAATCATAATGTTCTGGCTGTTGCCAGGTTTGTGCAATATTTTCTCTAAACGTTGTCATCCACTCATCAGCGTTAGCAAAAACTTTACCAACACTGATTAACTGAATAAAAACAAAGAAAAATATAGTGACATATTTACTCACGTTCATTTGTGACCATTAAACATTTATCAAAAATCTACTACTAGCATAGCAAAGCTACAATTAACATAACCTTAATAGCCCCAACATAAAAAATAATCTGAATAGCTGCTCTATTTATTTCCGCTTGTTTAAGTTAAATATTTCCGCACATCGATTAAAGATGATGCGTCGTTTTCTGCGATGGGAATAGTCAAAAAAGAAAAACCAAGTCTTTTTTGATGACAAAATGCAATCAAGGAAAAATTATTTTATTTTTTAACGAGATACAACAATCATCTTAACGAAGTATATAATATATATCGTCAACCCATGCTCATATTAGATTATTTTTTGAGCGCATGGCCGCAGCTAACACCATTGCAATTAACAAATTTGCATCAATCCACCATCAATTTACACACATTATTATGTGATATTTGCCAACCGCTAAATATGCGTTTTGTTATCTACGTATAAAAACAGCAACTTCAATGTCTTAATGGCAGTTTTTCTTGATTTTAATCAGCATTCACCGCCAATTTATTGGGCATATTTTTTCCTTAGTTTTTAGGAATTTTTTATTATTTACTTTGGGGCCTGGAGACAGGAAAAATTATGCTGACATTCATTGAACTCCTTATTGGGGTTGTGGTTATTGTGGGTGTAGCTCGCTACATCATTAAAGGGTATTCCGCCACTGGCGTGTTATTTGTCGGTGGCCTGTTATTGCTGATTATCAGTGCCATTATGGGGCACAAAGTGTTACCGTCCAGCCAGGCTTCAACAGGCTACAGCGCCACGGATATCGTTGAATACGTTAAAATATTGCTAATGAGCCGCGGCGGCGACCTCGGCATGATGATTATGATGCTGTGTGGCTTTGCCGCTTACATGACCCATATCGGCGCGAATGATATGGTGGTCAAGCTGGCGTCAAAACCATTGCAGTATATTAACTCCCCTTACCTGCTGATGATTGCCGCCTATTTTGTCGCCTGTCTGATGTCTCTGGCCGTCTCTTCCGCAACCGGTCTGGGTGTTTTGCTGATGGCAACCCTGTTTCCGGTGATGGTAAACGTTGGTATCAGCCGTGGTGCAGCTGCTGCTATTTGTGCCTCCCCGGCGGCGATTATTCTCGCACCGACTTCAGGGGATGTGGTGCTGGCGGCGCAGGCTTCCGAAATGTCGCTGATTGACTTCGCCTTCAAAACGACGCTGCCTATCTCAATTGCTGCAATTATCGGCATGGCGATCGCCCACTTCTTCTGGCAACGTTATCTGGATAAAAAAGAGCACATCTCTCATGAAATGTTAGATGTCAGTGAAATCACCACTACTGCTCCTGCGTTTTATGCCATTTTGCCGTTCACGCCGATCATCGGAGTGCTGATTTTTGACGGCAAATGGGGTCCGCAATTACACATCATCACTATTCTGGTGATTTGTATGCTGATTGCCTCCATTCTGGAGTTCATCCGCAGCTTTAATACCCAGAAAGTTTTCTCTGGTCTGGAAGTGGCTTATCGCGGGATGGCCGATGCGTTTGCTAACGTGGTGATGCTGCTGGTTGCCGCTGGGGTATTCGCTCAGGGGCTTAGCACCATCGGCTTTATTCAAAGTCTGATTTCTATCGCCACCTCGTTTGGTTCGGCGAGTATCATCCTGATGCTGGTATTAGTGATCCTGACAATGCTGGCGGCAGTCACGACCGGTTCAGGCAATGCGCCGTTTTATGCGTTTGTTGAGATGATCCCGAAACTGGCGCACTCTTCCGGCATTAACCCGGCGTATTTGACTATCCCAATGCTGCAGGCGTCAAACCTCGGCCGTACCCTGTCACCCGTTTCTGGCGTAGTCGTTGCGGTTGCCGGGATGGCGAAAATCTCACCATTTGAAGTCGTAAAACGCACCTCGGTGCCGGTGCTTGTTGGGCTGGTGATTGTTATCGTTGCTACAGAGCTGATGGTGCCAGGAACGGCAGCCGCGGTCACAGGCAAGTAAATAGTCATGCCGGAGGCAAGTTTCCTCCGGCTTTATCATGTCACCCACTGTGGTATATGCGTTGCGGTCTGCCAACTTTGCCGTGAACAATTTCAGCAATAATCAGATGGCGGCTGGCGCAATATTCAAGATAACGTCTGGCAGTGGTGCGGCTGATAGTCAGTGCCTGCGCCACCGTTTCTGCCGTATGTTGCACACCAGGCTCTTTAAACAGTTTTCGCACTGCGTTTAGCGTCAAGGGGTCAATGCCGGTCGGCAGTTCGTCTTTGGGTTCACCGCGAGCATAGGCATTAAACATCTCATCAATTTGCTTCTGGCTGGCGCTATCAATACTTTCCAGCATATGTTTACGCTGGCGGAAACGGGTTAGCGTTTGCCCCAGCCGTTCATAGGCAATGGGCTTAATGAGATAATCAAATACACCACAACGTACGGCTTCAGACACCGTTTCCATATCGCTGGCTGCAGTGGTAAACACCACGTCGCCGGGATAATGCGCCTGCACCAGTTCATGCAGTAAATTAATCCCTCTACCGTCAGGAAGATAGTTATCGAGCAAGATTAGCCCCGGCTTAAAACGCTCGATCATCATTCGGGCCTGCGCCAGGTTTCCCGCCAGTAATATCTGACTGAATCCGGGAATGTGACGAATATATTCCGCATGCATCTCTGCCAGCGGCGTTTCGTCCTCAACGATCAATAGGGTTAATGGAGCTGTCATTAGGTTTCACTTTCGGAATATAGATTGAAAATAAGGTACCGCAGGGATCATTATCTTCGAGAGTGATAACACCACCGCAGCGCGTTACGTAGCTGGCAATCAAGTACAACCCAATGCCATGTTCGCCGGGCTCGTCAGCACGCGTACTGACACCCTGCTCAAATATTTTGTCTCGTAGAGACTCTGGAACGCCGCAGCCCTGATCGGCGACTTCAATCACCACATCATCGCCTTCATCGCTGAGGAATAATTCAACGATCTTGTTTCCTTCATCGCTACGTAGGCTGGCTTCGAAGGCGTTATCAAGTAAATTGCCAACAATGGCTGCAAACTCGGTGCTGTCCAGTCCTGGCGGCAGTTGCGAAAGCTGACTTCCGGGGACGATGACCATTTTTAGCCCCAGTTCGCGGGCGCGCTGCACTTTACCAAAAAGCAGCCCCGCCACCTGGCGATCGGCAAACGCCTCGCGCAGGCTATCAATAAGCTGTTGCTGGGCCTGAGACTCCCCCTGCACCATCGCCAGCACGCGATCATACTCTTTCATCTGCAACAGACCATTGAGCGTCGACATCCAATTGAGATGCTCGTGTCGCAATGTGCGCAGGCTCTCGACGTATTGTTTAATTTGCGTCAGTTGCGCATTGAGGGTGGATATTTCGTCTTTACTACGAAAGCTGATAATGGCCCCCAGCAAATCATCACCAGAACGAATAGCTTCCCGGTTGGCAATAACGCTCAGACCGTTAAAGTTCGCCACCACATCCTGACGTTTTTCATCAATCTGTTCGGTAAAGAAATCGGCGGGCCTGACCACTTCAGCAATGGGTTTACCCAACCATTGCCGTCCGGGGGAACTCAGACCCAGCATCTTTCTTGCGTTACGATTGATGGCGGTAATGTAACCATGCGGATCCACCGCAATGAGCCCTTCATAAACCGAACTAAACAGCGCCTCTTGCTGACGGACCACGCGTGCGATTTGCTTTGGCTCCATGCCCATCATCTGCCGACGGATATGCGCGGCCAGGAACCACGATAGCAACATCAGAATCCCTAACAGCACGACAAACACGCCAGCCATCGGTAATAAAAACTCAGCCCGCCAGCTATCGATTTTACTCACCAGGTAGCCAATCGACACCACGCCGATGACTTTTCCATCGTCATCAAAGATTGGCGTTTTGGCACGCATCGCCATGCCAATTGACCCTTTCCCGGTGATGAAGTAGCTCTCCCCTTTCTCCAGCGCGCCCGGTTTGGTGAACTGCATAGGATAACCAATTTTCTCCGGATTAGGATGGTAAAGACGAATCGAGTGCCGATCGCCAATCACCACATAATCGAAATCAGTATCTCTTTGTAATTTGTCAGCGATGGTCGCCAGCCTCTTGTAGTCACGCGTTTTCACTGCGCTGATGATACTGTCATTAGAAGCAATAATTTTTGCCTGATTCATTGCCATGTCGCGCACATGAAGCGTTAAATAGTCCTCAAAACTGGCTGTAAAATATTGCGCCAGGGCTGCAATGACAAATATTGAGAACACCAGAATCAGCAAAAAGATACGCAGCGGAAATGCCAGTCTTTGGAAAAATGCAAACTGTTTATTCTCGTTAAGCTGCAACATTGTTTTCCTTGCGGGTTGTCCCGAGCCTCTTTGACGGATGTAATTAAAATGTTGAATCAAAATACATAGATATTAAATATGATCGTGGCAAATTTTATTCATTAAATCAATTAAATCACTTAAACCTGCGGGTCATTTCGTAATTACATTAGTTAAAAAACTTAAAACCATTAAATAAATAAAAAACCACTAACTCTATGTGAAATAAATCAAAATTTCACGCCGAAATACTCCTTAGGATGTATAGCGAAAGGAGAAAAAGATATATCTCGATCACCCCCTTTCTCCCAAGTGAAAATAAAAGGTTATCAGTTTGCAACATCGAACAACATTCGTTGCAAATCGATAACAACATGCACCTTCAGGATACTATTTATTATGTTCGGCAATGATATTTTCACCCGTGTAAAACGTTCAGAAAATAAAAAAATGGCGGAAATCGCCCAATTCCTGCATGAAAATGATTTGAGCGTTGACACCACAGTCGAAGTATTTATTACCGTAACCCGCGATGAAAAGCTTATCGCGTGCGGTGGAATTGCCGGAAATATTATTAAATGCGTTGCTATCAGTGAATCCGTTCGCGGTGAAGGACTGGCGCTGACATTAGCCACTGAATTGATAAACCTCGCCTATGAGCGGCACAGCACGCATCTGTTTATTTATACCAAAACCGAATACGAGGCGCTGTTCCGCCAGTGCGGTTTTTCCACGCTGACCAGTGTACCCGGCGTGATGGTGCTGATGGAAAACAGCGCCACGCGACTGAAACGCTATGCCGAATCGCTGAAAAAATTTCGTCATCCAGGGAACAAGATTGGCTGCATTGTGATGAACGCCAATCCCTTTACGAATGGTCACCGTTATCTGATTCAACAGGCTGCAGCACAGTGCGACTGGTTGCATCTGTTTTTAGTTAAAGAAGATTCTTCACGCTTTCCCTATGAAGACCGGCTGGATCTGGTGTTAAAAGGCACCGCCGATATTCCACGCCTGACTGTGCATCGCGGCTCCGAATACATCATCTCCCGCGCTACGTTCCCTTGCTACTTCATTAAAGAACAGAGCGTCATTAACCATTGTTACACCGAAATTGATCTGAAGATTTTCCGTCAGTACCTCGCTCCCGCGCTGGGTGTAACTCACCGCTTTGTCGGTACTGAACCCTTTTGTCGTGTTACCGCCCAGTACAACCAGGATATGCGCTACTGGCTGGAAACGCCGACTATCTCCGCACCGCCCATCGAACTGGTTGAAATTGAGCGGCTGCGTTACCAGGAGATGCCGATATCCGCTTCCCGGGTACGTCAACTGCTGGCGAAAAACGATCTCACGGCTATCGCGCCGCTGGTCCCTGCAGTCACGCTGCATTATTTGCAGAACCTGCTTGAGCACTCCCGCCAGGACGCGGCAGCTCGTCAAAAGACCCCCGCATGAGAAACAGGTGAAAAATGAAAATAAACCAGCCCGCCGTTGCAGGCACCCTTGAGTCTGGGGATGTGATGATACGCATCGCCCCACTCGATACGCAGGATATCGACCTGCAAATCAACAGCAGCGTTGAGAAACAGTTTGGCGATGCAATTCGCACCACCATTCTGGACGTTCTCGCCCGCTACAACGTGCGCGGCGTACAGCTGAATGTCGATGACAAAGGCGCACTGGACTGCATTTTACGTGCACGACTGGAAGCCCTGCTGGCACGCGCCAGCGGTATCCCGGCTCTGCCATGGGAGGATTGCCAATGATTTCCGCTTCGCTGCAACAACGTAAAACTCGCACCCGCCGCAGCATGCTGTTTGTGCCAGGTGCCAATGCCGCGATGGTCAGCAACTCATTCATCTACCCGGCTGATGCCCTGATGTTTGACCTCGAAGACTCCGTGGCATTGCGTGAAAAAGACACCGCCCGCCGCATGGTTTACCACGCGCTGCAACATCCGCTGTATCGCGATATTGAAACCATTGTGCGTGTAAACGCGCTGGATTCCGAATGGGGTGTTAACGACCTGGAAGCCGTCGTTCGCGGTGGTGCGGACGTTGTGCGTCTGCCGAAAACCGATACCGCTCAGGATGTTCTGGATATCGAAAAAGAGATCCTGCGCATCGAAAAAGCCTGTGGTCGTGAACCCGGCAGCACCGGCCTGCTGGCAGCGATTGAATCTCCGCTGGGCATTACCCGCGCAGTGGAAATCGCTCACGCTTCCGAGCGTTTGATCGGTATCGCCCTCGGTGCAGAAGACTATGTGCGCAACCTGCGTACAGAACGCTCCCCGGAAGGAACTGAACTGCTGTTCGCACGCTGCTCCATTTTGCAGGCCGCGCGCTCTGCGGGTATTCAGGCGTTCGATACCGTCTATTCCGACGCTAACAACGAAGCCGGATTCCTGCAAGAAGCCGCCCACATCAAACAGCTGGGCTTTGACGGCAAATCGCTGATCAACCCGCGTCAGATTGATCTGCTGCACAACCTCTACGCACCGACTCAGAAAGAAGTGGATCACGCCCGCCGCGTCGTAGAAGCCGCTGAAGCCGCCGCTCGCGAAGGCCTCGGCGTGGTTTCCCTGAACGGCAAGATGGTGGACGGTCCGGTTATCGATCGCGCCCGTCTGGTGCTCTCCCGTGCAGAACTTTCCGGCATCCGCGAAGAATAAGGCAATCAAAATGACGCAGAAAATTGAACAATCTCAACGACAAGAACGGGTAGCGGCCTGGAATCGTCGCGCTGAATGCGATCTTGCCGCTTTCCAGAACTCGCCAAAGCAAACCTACCAGGCTGAAAAAGCGCGCGATCGCAAACTGTGCGCCAACCTGGAAGAAGCGATTCGTCGCTCTGGTTTACAGGACGGTATGACGGTTTCCTTCCATCACGCTTTCCGTGGCGGTGACCTGACCGTCAATATGGTGATGGACGTCATCGCGAAGATGGGCTTTAAAAACCTGACTCTGGCCTCCAGCTCCCTGAGTGATTGCCATGCGCCGCTGGTAGAACACATTCGCCGGGGCGTGGTTACCCGCATTTATACCTCTGGCCTGCGCGGTCCACTGGCGGAAGAAATCTCCCGTGGTCTGCTGGCGGAACCGGTGCAAATCCACTCTCACGGCGGACGTGTGCATCTGGTACAGAGCGGCGAACTGAATATCGATGTGGCTTTCCTCGGCGTCCCGTCCTGTGATGAATTCGGTAATGCCAACGGCTACTCCGGTAAAGCCTGCTGCGGCTCCCTCGGCTATGCAATGGTTGATGCCGACAACGCAAAACAGGTCGTGATGCTTACCGAAGAACTGCTGCCTTATCCGCATAATCCGGCAAGCATTGAGCAAGATCAGGTTGATCTGATCGTCAAAGTTGATCGCGTTGGCGATGCTGCAAAAATCGGCGCTGGTGCTACCCGTATGACCACTAACCCGCGCGAACTGCTTATTGCCCGTAGCGCTGCGGATGTGATTGTTAACTCTGGCTACTTCAAAGAAGGTTTCTCCATGCAGACCGGCACCGGCGGCGCTTCGCTGGCGGTAACCCGTTTCCTGGAAGACAAAATGCGTAGCCGCGATATTCGCGCCGACTTCGCCCTCGGCGGTATTACCGCAACGATGGTTGATCTGCACGAAAAAGGTTTGATCCGCAAACTGCTGGATGTGCAGAGCTTTGACAGCCACGCTGCGCAATCGCTGGCCCGTAACCCCAATCACATCGAAATCAGCGCCAACCAGTACGCTAACTGGGGTTCGAAAGGTGCATCGGTTGATCGTCTCGACGTGGTGGTACTGAGCGCGCTGGAAATTGACACCCAGTTCAACGTTAACGTGCTGACCGGCTCTGACGGCGTACTGCGTGGCGCTTCCGGTGGTCACTGCGATACCGCGATTGCCTCTGCACTTTCCATCATCGTCGCACCGCTGGTACGCGGTCGTATTCCGACTCTGGTGGATAACGTGCTGACCTGCATCACCCCGGGCTCCAGTGTCGATATTCTGGTCACAGACCACGGTATCGCAGTTAACCCGGCACGTCCGGAACTGGCAGAACGTCTGCAGGAAGCGGGCATTAAAGTGGTTTCCATTGAGTGGCTGCGTGAACGTGCGCGTCTGCTGACCGGTGAACCACAGCCGATTGAATTCACCGACCGCGTCGTTGCCGTTGTGCGTTACCGCGATGGCTCGGTGATCGATGTTGTGCATCAGGTGAAGGAATAAGCCATGCACCTGCTTCCTGAACTCGCCAGCCACCATGCGGTGTCAATTCCCGAGCTGCTCGTCAGCCGGGATGAAAGGCAAGCACGGCAACACGTCTGGCTCAAGCGCCATCCTGTTCCACTGGTCTCCTTTACCGTGGTTGCGCCTGGGCCGATTAAAGACAGCGAGGTCACACGCCGAATTTTTAATCATGGCGTGACAGCCTTGCGTGCCTTAGCCGCAAAACAGGGCTGGCAAATTCAGGAGCAGGCTGCACTGGTTTCCGCCAGCGGGCCGGAGGGCATGTTGAGCATTGCCGCCCCGGCTCGCGACCTCAAGCTCGCCACCATTGAGCTTGAACATAGTCATCCTCTCGGGCGGTTATGGGATATCGATGTCCTGACACCCGAAGGCGACATTCTCTCCCGCCGCGATTATTCACTGCCGCCTCGCCGCTGCCTGTTGTGCGAGCAAAGCGCAGCTGTTTGCGCGCGTGGAAAAACCCATCAACTGACCGATTTACTCAACCGCATGGAGGCGCTGCTGAACGATGTCGATGCCTGCAACGTCAACTAAAACCACAAAGCTTGCGACGTCATTAATCGATGAGTACGCCCTGCTGGGCTGGCGCGCCATGCTGACTGAAGTCAATCTGTCACCGAAACCAGGCCTCGTGGATCGCATTAACTGCGGTGCGCACAAAGATATGGCGCTGGAAGATTTCCACCGCAGCGCGCTGGCGATTCAGGGCTGGTTACCCCGTTTCATTGAATTTGGTGCCTGTAGTGCAGAAATGGCACCGGAAGCAGTACTCAACGGATTACGCCCAATTGGTATGGCTTGCGAAGGTGATATGTTCCGCGCCACTGCGGGCGTAAACACGCATAAAGGAAGCATTTTTTCTTTAGGGCTACTGTGTGCGGCAATTGGCCGTTTGCTTCAGCTCAACCAGCCGGTAACGCCAACAACCGTTTGTTCGACGGCGGCAAGTTTCTGTCGTGGCCTGACCGATCGCGAACTGCGTACCAATAATTCACAACTGACGGCAGGTCAACGGTTGTACCAGCAGCTTGGCCTTACCGGCGCACGCGGTGAAGCCGAAGCGGGTTATCCACTGGTGATCAACCACGCCTTGCCGCATTACCTCACTCTGCTGGATCAGGGGTTAGATCCTGAACTGGCATTGCTCGATACCTTGCTCCTACTGATGGCTACTAACGGCGATACCAACGTTGCATCGCGCGGTGGCGAGGGGGGCCTGCGCTGGCTACAGCGCGAGGCGCAAACACTATTAAACAATGGGGGCATCCGAACCCCCGCCGATCTCGATTATCTCCGGCAGTTCGACAGGGAGTGTATCGAACGAAATCTCAGTCCAGGCGGCAGTGCCGACCTGCTGATTATTACCTGGTTTTTAGCACAGATTTAATAATTTAAGCACTTGATAAAATTGGAATATTAATTGTCGGAGAACCCGTATGTCTTTAGCAAAAGATAATATATGGAAATTATTGGCGCCCCTGGTGGTGATGGGTGTCATGTTTCTTATCCCTGTACCTGACGGTATGCCGCCGCAGGCGTGGCATTACTTTGCAGTGTTTGTGGCAATGATTGTCGGCATGATCCTCGAGCCAATTCCGGCAACGGCGATCAGTTTTATTGCGGTTACTATTTGCGTTATTGGCAGTAATTACCTGCTCTTTGATGCCAAAGAATTAGCTGACCCAGCGTTTAATGCGCAAAAACAGGCGCTGAAATGGGGGCTGGCAGGTTTCTCCAGCACCACCGTCTGGCTGGTGTTTGGCGCATTTATTTTTGCGCTGGGCTATGAAGTCACCGGTCTGGGCCGTCGTATCGCCCTTTTCCTGGTGAAATTCATGGGTAAACGCACGCTGACGCTGGGTTACGCGATTGTCATTATCGACATTCTGCTGGCACCGTTTACACCGTCCAACACCGCGCGTACCGGGGGTACGGTTTTTCCGGTCATTAAAAACCTGCCGCCGCTGTTTAAATCATTCCCGAACGATCCGTCCGCGCGTCGTATTGGCGGCTATTTGATGTGGATGATGGTCATTAGTACCAGTCTGAGTTCGTCCATGTTTGTCACCGGTGCGGCACCAAACGTGCTGGGTCTGGAGTTCGTCAGCAAAATCGCAGGGATCCAGATTAGCTGGCTGCAATGGTTCCTGAGCTTCCTGCCGGTCGGTATTATTTTGCTGATCGTTGCTCCGTGGCTCTCCTATGTGCTGTACAAGCCGGAAGTGACTCACAGTGCCGAAGTGGCAGCATGGGCCGGTGATGAACTGAAAACGATGGGTGCATTGAGCCGTAAAGAGTGGACCCTGATAGGTCTGGTGCTGCTGAGCTTAGGCTTATGGGTATTCGGCGGCGAAATGATCGACGCCACGGCGGTAGGTCTGCTGGCGGTTTCGCTGATGCTGGCCCTGCACGTTGTACCGTGGAAAGACATTACCCGCTACAACAGCGCCTGGAACACACTGGTCAACCTGGCAACGCTGGTTGTTATGGCGAACGGTTTGACCCGCTCTGGTTTTATCGACTGGTTCGCTAGCACCATGAGCACGCACCTGGAAGGCTTCTCACCGAACGCAACGGTAATTGTACTGGTTCTGGTGTTCTACTTTGCACACTACCTGTTTGCCAGCCTGTCTGCGCACACCGCAACCATGCTGCCGGTTATTCTGGCCGTCGGTAAAGGTATTCCGGGCGTACCAATGGAACAACTGTGTATCCTGCTGGTGCTGTCTATCGGTATCATGGGCTGTCTGACGCCGTATGCAACCGGTCCTGGGGTGATTATTTACGGCTGTGGCTATGTGAAATCAAAAGATTACTGGCGTCTTGGCGCAATCTTCGGGGTGATTTACATCTCTATGCTGCTGTTGGTTGGCTGGCCGATTCTCGCCATGTGGAACTAATACGTTCGCCAAACGCTGAATAAATCATCACGCCCGCCAGGTAAGCCCACCTGGCGGGCTTTTTTATGATTTAATAGATAGTATTCAGTATATGTATGAGTTCCACACCCATTATGAAAGCATTCTGGCGTAACGCCGCGTTGCTCGCGGTTTCTCTGCTTCCCTTCTCTTCTGCCAACGCCGTGGCGTTGCAGGCAAAACAGTATGGCGATTTTGATCGCTATGTCCTGGCCCTCTCCTGGCAAACCGGATTTTGCCAGAGTCAACACGATCGAAATCGTAACGAACGAGATGAATGTCGCCTGCAAACCGAAACGACCAACAAAGCTGATTTTCTGACCGTACATGGTCTGTGGCCAGGATTGCCTAAATCGGTTGCTGCCCGTGGTGTTGATGAACGCCGCTGGATGCGCTTCGGTTGCGCTACTCGCCCAATCCCGAATCTACCAGAAGCGCGCGCCAGCCGAATGTGTTCATCTCCGGAAACCGGGTTATCGCTGGAAACGGCCGCTAAACTAAGTGAAGTCATGCCAGGAGCTGGCGGACGTTCCTGCCTGGAACGCTACGAATATGCCAAACACGGTGCCTGCTTTGGTTTTGATCCAGACGCATACTTCGGCACGATGGTACGCCTGAATCAAGAAATTAAAGAGAACGAAGCCGGAAAATTCCTTGCGGATAACTACGGTAAAACAGTGAGCCGCCGTGACTTTGATGCCGCCTTTGCCAAAAGCTGGGGAAAAGAGAACGTGAAAGCAGTTAAGCTAACGTGCCAGGGTAACCCTGCGTATTTGACTGAAATTCAGATCTCGATCAAAGCTGACGCCATCAACGCTCCGCTTTCTGCCAACTCATTCTTGCCACAACCACACCCAGGCAACTGTGGCAAAACCTTTGTGATTGATAAAGCAGGTTATTAATCCTCTGATTTACAAAACACGCTAATTCGTCTTCCATAAACCATGACGATTAAGATTTATACATAATGCGCTACATTGAGGAATTCCCTGAATGTGACGCAAATCACTTCAAAGAGTGAGCAACAGTCAGTATCATCATGTGAGTTAAACCCTCGCCGCCTGACGGTGAGGGTTTTCTTTTGGGTATGTTTATCTGCGACACTCGCAGTACCGACGACATGGAGTAAAAATGTCCAGACCAACTATCATCATTAACGACCTGGATGCCGAACGCATCGATATTCTGCTGGAGCAACCCGCCTATGCTGGTTTGCCAATCGCCGACGCGTTAAACGCAGAGTTGGATCGCGCCCAAATGTGTTCGCCAGAAGAGATGCCACACGACGTGGTGACAATGAACAGCCGGGTTAAATTCCGCAATCTTAGCGATGGCGAAGTGCGTGTGCGCACGCTGGTGTATCCGGCAAAAATGACCGACAGCAATACTCAGCTTTCCGTTATGGCTCCGGTAGGTGCCGCACTGCTGGGGCTGCGCGTTGGCGATTCCATTCACTGGGAACTGCCGGGCGGCGTTGCAACCCACCTTGAAGTGCTGGAACTCGAATACCAGCCAGAAGCTGCTGGCGATTACCTGCTTTAATCCCATCTGCACAAGCGATAACTCGCTTTGCCCAGAGGATGCACTCGCATCCTCTTTCCGCTCAAATATCAACCAGATTTATCATTTTGCTCTTAAGCGCAGCATTCTAATCTGAACTGGTTATTCATCTGCGGAACCTCATATGAGCGAAGCTCTCGGTATCACTGCATTTTATATATTCATAGCAGCAATTATTGTTGCTGCAGTGCTATACCTTGAACAACGCTGGTAGCGCCTGGTTTTATTTATTTTCCAGCTCAATAGCAAATTCAGATCAAATCAGCCTCGCAAATCATAGATTCATAACCAATAATGTGCTGTTATGTATACATGCAAAAACAAGGAGAGAATGCTTATGTACAAAACAATCATCATGCCAGTGGATGTTTTCGAAATGGAATTGAGCGACAAAGCGGTTCGCCACGCTGAATTCCTCGCCCAGGATGACGGAGTTATTCATCTACTTCACGTACTACCGGGGTCAGCCAGCCTGAGCCTGCACCGTTTTGCCGCTGATGTACGTCGTTTTGAAGAGCATCTGCAACATGAAGCAGAAGAACGTCTGCAAACGATGGTCAGCCACTTCACCATCGATCCTTCCCGCATTAAGCAACATGTCCGTTTTGGTAGTGTGCGGGATGAAGTTAACGAGTTAGCGAAAGAACTTGATGCAGATGTAGTAGTGATTGGTTCGCGTAACCCATCAATTTCAACTCATCTGTTGGGTTCTAACGCCTCGAGCGTGATCCGCCACGCCAATTTGCCGGTGCTGGTTGTGCGTTAATTGCCAGAATAAGTATCCCGCCCTGCCCGGAGCCATCCCTGCAGGGCTTTTTAATGCAATAAAAAAGCCGCCAGGTTTGACCCCGGCGGCTAAGCAATTGCAGGTGAATCTTACTTCTTCTTATGCAGTTTTGGTGCGAATCAGGTAGTCAAAAGCACTCAGAGAGGCTTTGGCACCTTCGCCAGTAGCGATGATGATCTGCTTGTACGGAACCGTCGTACAGTCACCCGCTGCGAACACGCCTTTGACGTTGGTTTCGCATTTCGCATCAATGATAATCTCGCCCATGCGGTTACGTTCGACTGCGCCTTCCAGCCAGTTGGTGTTCGGCAGCAGACCAATCTGGACGAAAATACCGGCCAGTTCGATGTTGTGAATATCGCCGCTGACACGATCGCGATATTCCAGACCTACGACTTTGCTACCGTCGCCTTTCACTTCCGTGGTTTGCGCATTCAGAATAATGTCGACGTTTTTCAGGCTGCGCAGTTTGTCCTGCAGAACCTGGTCGGCTTTCATTTCTGGCGCAAATTCCAGCAGCGTTACGTGCTCAACGATACCCGCCAGGTCAATTGCCGCTTCCACGCCGGAGTTACCGCCGCCGATAACCGCTACGCGTTTGCCTTTAAACAGCGGGCCGTCGCAGTGCGGGCAGTAGGTCACGCCTTTGGTGCGATACTGATCTTCGCCAGGAACGTTCATGTTGCGCCATTTTGCACCGGTCGCCACGATAATGCTGCGTGCTTTCAGTACCGCGCCAGAAGCTGTTTCAATCTGATGCAGGCCGCCTTCAACCGCTGCCGGGATCAGTTTGCTCGCGCTCTGGCTGTCGATCACATCAACGTCGTATTCATCAACATGAACTTTCAGCGCACCTGCCAGTTTCTGGCCTTCGGTCTTCGGTACAGAAATGTAGTTTTCGATATCAACGGTATCGAGGATCTGACCACCAAAACGTTCGCCCATCAGACCGGTACGGATGCCTTTACGTGCGGAGTAAATTGCTGCCGCTGCACCCGCCGGGCCGGAACCAACGATTAATACGTCATAAGCATCACGCTTGTTCAGCTCTTCTGCCGCACGTTTTTCCGCACCCGTATCAATTTTGGCAACGATTTCAGTCAACGTCATGCGGCCCTGACCAAACTCTTTCCCGTTTACGAACACTGCCGGAACGCCCATCACGTTGCGATCGGTGATTTCGTTCTGGAAGGTGCCGCCCTCAATTGCAGTGTGCTTGATGCGCGGGTTCAGTACGCTCATCAGGTTCAGCGCCTGCACCACGTCCGGGCAGTTGTGGCAAGAGAGCGAGTAATAGGTTTCGAATTCAAAATCACCGTCAATATGGCGAATCTGCTCCAGCAGAGACTGCGCTTCTTTCGACGGATGACCACCGGTCCACAGCAACGCCAGTACCAGCGAGGTGAACTCGTGGCCCAGCGGGGAGCCTGCAAAACGTGGTCCCTGGTTGGAACCTGGGTTGGTGATCAGGAAAGACGGCTTACGCACTGGCAAGCTGTTATCTTCTTTAAAGGTGACTTTGTCTGACAGTTCTGCGATTTCAGCCAACAGTTCCTTGATTTCTGCCGATTTAGCGCTGTCATCCAGCGTGGCAATTAACTCAACAGGCTTGGTCAATTTCTCAAGGTAAGCCTTGAGTTGAGTTTTCATATTTGTGTCGAGCATGTTTATCTCCTGGGCTTTAAACATCATCATGCAAGCGGCCTCTGCGGCTACCTGGATGCAGCTTGCATCATGGTGCGGGGAAGAAAATCGGGTGCCGCAGCACCCGATTAATTACGCGATTGCGGAACTTAGATTTTACCAACCAGGTCCAGAGACGGAGCCAGAGTTGCTTCACCTTCTTTCCATTTAGCCGGGCAAACTTCACCTGGGTGAGAAGCTACGTACTGTGCTGCTTTGATTTTACGCAGCAGGTCAGACGCGTCACGGCCAATGCCTTCAGCGGTAACTTCGATTGCCTGGATGATACCCTGCGGGTCAACAACGAAGGTCGCACGGTCAGCCAGACCTTCATCTTCACGCATGTTGTCGAAGTTACGGGTCAGGGCGCCAGTCGGGTCGCCGATCATCGCATATTTGATTTTAGCGATGGTTTCAGAGCTGCTGTGCCATGCTTTGTGGGTGAAGTGAGTATCGGTAGATACTGCGTATACGTCTACGCCCAGTTTCTGCAGTTCTTCGTAATGGTCAGCAACGTCACCCAGTTCGGTCGGGCATACGAAAGTAAAGTCAGCCGGGTAGAAGAAGAAGACGCTCCAGCGGCCTTCGGTATCTTTTTCGGTGATTTCGATGAATTCGCCGTTTTTGAATGCCTGGTTTTTAAAAGGTTTAATTTTGGTGTTAATCAAGGACATCTATACTTCCTCCGTGTTTTCGATGAGATGTAAGGTAACCAATTTTTGCCGATTCGGCTAATGCGTTTCCATTATCAAATCGATAAGTTTTACCTTACAACCTTCGTAAGACAACTTTGTGAACTTTGCACCGCCAGCGGCGATAAAAAGTAAAATGGCCCCCTTTCCAGGTGACCGTGTAATCTGAACTACCCTTTGGTATCTTCAGCGCCTGCCTGCAGGCTGAGGTGTTGCCCTTACAAATGCAACAACGACGTGGATTACAACACCCTCATAAACAAAGGGCAATCACCTGATCTAAGCTCTTACCTATGACAGTGATAGGTTATGCCTTTTACCCGACTTTTGCACTGACTGAAAAGGACAAATTAATGTTAAAAAAGATACTTTTACTGGCTCTGCTTCCTGCAATCGCCTTCGCAGAGGAACTTCCTGCCCCAGTAAAAGCGATTGAAAAACAGGGCATTACAATCATCAAAACGTTCGATGCTCCCGGAGGAATGAAAGGTTATCTCGGCAAGTATCAGGATATGGGCGTCACCATCTACCTGACTCCAGATGGTAAGCACGCTATCTCCGGTTACATGTACAACGAGAAAGGTGAAAACCTGAGTAACACACTTATCGAAAAAGAAATTTACGCACCCGCCGGACGCGAAATGTGGCAACGGATGGAACAATCCCACTGGCTCCTCGACGGTAAAAAAGACGCGCCGGTCATTGTCTACGTCTTCGCCGATCCGTTCTGCCCATATTGTAAACAGTTCTGGCAGCAGGCTCGCCCGTGGGTAGATTCTGGCAAAGTGCAATTAAGAACATTGTTGGTTGGCGTTATCAAGCCAGAAAGCCCGGCGACAGCAGCGGCAATTCTTGCCTCCAAAGATCCCGCAAAAACCTGGCAAGAATATGAAGCCTCTGGTGGCAAGCTTAAGCTAAACGTGCCTGCAAACGTAAGTACAGAGCAAATGAAAGTGTTAAGCGATAACGAGAAACTGATGGACGATCTGGGGGCAAATGTCACGCCAGCTATCTATTACATGAGTAAGGAAAATACACTGCAACAGGCCGTGGGGTTGCCCGATCAGAAAACGCTTAATATCATTATGGGGAATAAATAAAAGATAATTCATGGATGGTTGAAATATATTCCTGCTTTTCAACCATCCTAAAAAAGCATGAATTGCTCGTAACCCACCTGACAGCTATGCTATTTTAGAAAATCTTAATCCAAAGTTAAGCAGAAAAACATAACACATATAAATACAACAACATTATTGATCAAGTGAATGATTTATGGAAGAGACAATACAACGGAGTATGTTATGGCTAATCTTTATGATCTAAAAAAATTTGACCTCAATTTACTGGTTATATTTGAATGTATTTATCAACATCTCAGCATTAGTAAAGCGGCAGAATCATTATATATAACGCCCTCTGCTGTTAGTCAGTCGTTACAACGTTTACGTGCGCAATTTAATGACCCGTTATTCATTCGCTCAGGGAAAGGTATCGCGCCGACTACAACAGGGTTAAACCTGCATCACCATCTTGAGAAAAATCTCAGAGGCCTTGAACAAACGATCAATATCGTTAATAAGTCTGAACTAAAGAAAAATTTTATTATCTACGGTCCTCAGCTTATTTCTTGTACTAATAACAACATGCTAATCCGCTGTCTTAGACAAGATACTTCAATCGATATAGAATGCCATGACATACTGCTTTCAGCTGAAAATGCCGAAGAACTGTTGGTTCAACGCAAAACTGACCTGGCAATTACACTACAACCAGTAATTAGCCGCTCTGTCATCTGCATGCCGTTACATACTATTCGCAATTCTCTTATATGTAGCAACAGACATCCTCGTATTACCGATACCAGTAACTATGAACAAATTATCGCCGAAGAATTCACCCTGTTGATATCTAAATCAGCAGGGATTGACGAAATTCAAATGGACATAGATGAACGTTTTATGAACCGTAAAGTTTCATTTCGCAGTTCTTCTTTGATGACTATAATTAATAGTATTTCTGTTACTGACTTATTAGGCATTGTGCCCACCGAACTGTACAATTTACATCGTGACTTTTTGAAGTTAAAAGAAATAAAACTGGAACAACCTCTTCCTGCGGTTAAACTTTATATTTCCTATAACAAGGCTTCGTTGAACAACCTTGTCTTCTCCCGATTCATAGATCGTTTAAATGATAGCTTCTGATTCATTACCACTGACAAATAATATATTACGCATCAATTAATTCATTATGTGAATATAAAATAATGTGCTCTATCTTGCTTCGTTTATCCTATAATTAGCGGATTCATCTCACGAGTCACCCCGTAACGTTCAGAGAGCGTTTTTAGATGTCTATTTATAAAATCCCGCTTCCACTGAATATTCTGGAAGCTGCAAAAGAACGTATTACCTGGACACTTAATACCCTACCCCGTATCTGTGTTTCTTTTTCGGGTGGTAAAGATTCCGGATTAATGCTGCATCTGACCGCCGAAATTGCCCGACAAATGGGCAAAAAAATCTGCGTTTTGTTTATCGACTGGGAAGCGCAGTTCTCATGCACTATTAACTATGTTCAGTCATTACGTGAGTTTTACGCCGATGTCATCGAAGAGTTTTACTGGGTTGCGCTCCCGCTTACGACGCAAAATTCCCTTTCTCAATACCAACCCGAATGGCAGTGCTGGGAACCTGATGTCGAATGGGTACGTCAGCCCCCGCAAGATGCGATAACCGATCCTGACTTTTTCTCCTTTTACCAGCCTGGCATGACCTTCGAACAATTTGTGCGTGAGTTTGCCGAATGGTTTTCGCAAAAACGTCCGGCGGCGATGATGATCGGCATCCGTGCGGATGAGTCCTACAACCGTTTTGTCGCCATCGCCAGTTTAAATAAACAACGTTTTGCCGATGATAAGCCCTGGACTACTGCCGCACCAGGCGGTCATAGCTGGTACATTTACCCCATCTACGACTGGAAAGTCGCTGATATCTGGACCTGGTATGCTAACCATCAACAGCTCTGTAACCCACTGTATAATATAATGTATCAGGCAGGCGTTCCTCTGCGTCATATGCGAATTTGCGAACCTTTTGGCCCGGAGCAACGGCAAGGATTATGGCTCTATCACGTTATCGAACCGGATCGCTGGGCTGCTATGTGCGCACGAGTCAGCGGGGTAAAAAGTGGCGGCATTTACGCCGGACATGATAATCATTTTTATGGTCATCGGAAAATCCTCAAGCCAGAACATTTAGACTGGCAAGAATATGCATTATTGCTGCTCAATAGCATGCCGGAAAAAACAGCTGAGCATTACCGCAATAAAATCGCCATTTATTTGCACTGGTATCAGAAAAAAGGCATCGAAGTTCCACAAACCCAGCAAGGGGACATTGGCGCGAAAGATATCCCCTCCTGGCGGCGAATATGCAAAGTTTTACTCAATAACGATTACTGGTGCCGGGCATTATCATTTAGTCCTACGAAAGCGAAGAACTATCAGCGTTATAACGAACGGATAAAAGGAAAACGTCAGGAATGGGGGATACTATGCAACAACGATTAACGCAGGATTTAACCCAATTTCTCGCCAGCTTGCCGGAAGATGATCGCATCAAAGCGATTAATGAAATCCGCATGGCGATCCATCAGGTTAGCCCCTTTCGTGAAGAGCCAGTGGATTGCGTTCTGTGGGTTAAAAACAGCCAACTTATGCCTAATGATTACAACCCAAACAACGTGGCACCACCCGAAAAAAAACTGCTGAAAAAATCCATTGAAATAGATGGTTTTACCCAACCCATTGTGGTCACGCATACGGATAAAAATGCCCTGGAAATCGTGGATGGTTTTCACCGCCATGAAATTGGTAAAGGCTCATCATCGTTAAAATTACGCTTAAAAGGTTATTTGCCGGTGACCTGTCTGGAAGGTACGCGTAATCAACGCATCGCCGCAACTATTCGTCATAATCGCGCTCGTGGACGTCACCAAATCACTGCCATGTCAGAAATCGTCCGAGAACTCAGCCAGTTGGGATGGGACGATAATAAAATTGGCAAAGAGCTGGGAATGGACAGCGACGAAGTGTTGCGCCTGAAGCAAATTAACGGCCTGCAAGAGTTGTTTGCCGACCGTCAATTTTCCCGCGCCTGGACGGTTAAATAACTAAAGCTGGCGCAGGCGTTCTGCTGCTGCCAGCAACGTCGATTCCTTCTTGGCAAAACAGAGACGAATCAGTTTATGTGGGAAGGGATCGGCGCAAAACACCGACAGCGGAATCGCCGCTACGCCGTGCTCCCGCGTCAGCCACTGGCAAAACTCAACATCATCCAGCGTAGATACGGCGCTGTAATCCACCAGCAAAAAGTATGTACCTTCGCACGGTAAAATCTCCAGCCGACTTTCATTTAAGGCATTCACCAGAATATCGCGCTTCTGGCGATAAAAGTCCGGTAACGCAAGATAATGCTCAGGTTCTGCACGTAGCATATCGGCAAGCGCCAACTGTGCCGGGGTATTCACCGAAAAGGTCAGATACTGATGCACTTTGCGGATCTCGGCGCTGATGGGCGCAGGTGCAACGCAATACCCCACTTTCCAGCCGGTCATATGATAGGTCTTGCCAAACGATGACACCGCCACCGCTCGCTCACACAATTGCGGATGCGCCAGCACGCTGGCATGGCCCTGTTGTGAAAAATTGATGTGCTCGTAGACTTCATCGCTAATGACAAAAATCTCGTGCCCGGCAATCGCCTGCCACAGAGCGGAGAAATCAGCCTGCTGCCAGACAGTTGCACTGGGGTTATGCGGGGTGTTGAGGATCACCAGTCGGGTGCGCTCGCTTAACAATGCGGCAAATTCCTGCCAGTCCACGCGAAAATGCGGTGGTTGCAGTGCAATACGTTTCACTATTCCCCCCGAAAGCGCGATGGCGGGCGCGTAACTGTCATAGCTGGGATCAAAGCAAATCACTTCATCGCCATTGCGAACCAATGCAGTAATCGCTGCGTATAGCGCTTCCGTCGCCCCTGCTGTTACGGTGATATCGCTGTCGGCATCTGGTTGATAGCCATACAGCCGTTCCGTTTTCTGAGCAATCGCCTCGCGTAATGCCTGCACGCCGGTCATGGGTGCGTATTGGTTTGCCCCCTGGGCAACGTGGTACGCCAGCCGTTCCTGCAAATAGCGCGGACCATCAAAATCAGGAAAGCCTTGCGACAGGTTAATCGCCTGGTGTTGCTGCGCCAGTGCACTCATCTGGGTGAAAATAGTGGTGCCAAGTTGTGGAAGTTTGCTTTGTGGAATCAGAGGGTTATTTGTCATTTTTATTGTGCCTGATGAAGTTGCGTGTTGAAGGCACTATAACACGATGCTAGTATTTGGCAATCAAGACGTTTAGATGTCTAAATAAAACAATAAGGACAACACAACATGCCTCACAATCCTATCCGCGTGGTCGTCGGCCCGGCTAACTACTTTTCACATCCCGGAAGTTTCAATCACCTGCACGATTTTTTCACTGATGAACAACTTTCTCGCGCGGCGTGGATCTACGGCGAACGCGCCATTGCTGCGGCGCAAACAAAACTTCCGCCAGCGTTTGAACTGCCAGGGGCAAAGCATATTTTGTTTCGTGGTCATTGCAGCGAAAGCGATGTACAACAACTGGCGGCTGAGTCCGGTGACGATCGCAGCGTGGTGATTGGCGTCGGCGGCGGCGCACTGCTCGACACCGCGAAAGCCCTCGCCCGCCGTCTCGGTCTGCCGTTTGTTGCCGTTCCGACGATCGCCGCTACCTGCGCAGCCTGGACACCGCTCTCTGTCTGGTACAACGATGCCGGACAAGCGCTGCATTATGAGATTTTCGACGACGCCAATTTTATGGTGCTGGTGGAACCGGAGATTATCCTCAACGCGCCGCAAGAATATCTGCTGGCGGGGATCGGTGACACGCTGGCGAAATGGTATGAAGCGGTGGTGCTGGCCCCGCAACCAGAAACGTTGCCGTTAACCGTGCGGCTGGGGATTAATAACGCGCAGGCCATTCGCGACGTCTTGTTAAACAGTAGCGAACAGGCGCTTGCCGATCAGCAAAATCACCAGTTAACGCAATCATTTTGCGATGTGGTGGATGCCATTATTGCTGGTGGTGGGATGGTTGGTGGTCTGGGCGATCGTTTTACGCGTGTGGCGGCAGCTCATGCCGTGCATAACGGTCTGACCGTGCTGCCGCAAACCGAGAAGTTTCTCCACGGCACCAAAGTCGCCTACGGAATTCTGGTGCAAAGCGCCTTGCTGGGTCAGGATGATGTGCTGGCGCAATTAACTGGAGCGTATCAGCGTTTTCATCTGCCGACTACGCTGGCGGAGCTGGAAGTGGATATCAATAATCAGGCGGAGATCGACAAAGTGATTGCCCACACCTTACGTCCGGTGGAATCCATTCATTACCTGCCGGTCACGCTGACACCAGATACGTTGCGTGCAGCGTTCGAAAAAGTGGAATCGTTTAAAGCCTGACGTACATATTTAGCAGCAGCGCGCGCCGCCTTTTCCACCGTAGCGCGCGTCCTGCCGCTCACGGAAAAACTCTTCGTAGGTCATCGGCGTTTGATCGGGATGGTTAACCCGCATATGTTCGACATAGTTGTCGTAATCAGGCATACCAATCATCAGTTTCGCCGCCTGACCTAAATATTTTCCGGCTTTTGCCAGTGAATCAAACATCTAAACCTCCGGTAATACAAATGCCCTCCTGAATTAAGAGGGCTTAATTGCTATCAACACGCTCGGGATGAGAGTAAGGGGAACGCTCAGCACATTCCCCCTCACTCTGACTTTAGTGCGCGCCTTTCGCCTGCGCCACGATCTCCTCGACATTTTCCGGCATCGGCTCATACGGCGTTTCTTTCGCCGTTGGCTTCGGCTCTTTCAATGCCGCCAGTGCCGTCTTAATCGAGAACAGTGCCAGAACCACCACGACCACCATAAAGAAGATGGTTAACCCGGCATCCAGACGGTTGTTGAACACCAGTTGCGCCAGCTGTGACTCGGTATACTGCGACGGAATATTGCCGCTGTCGATCATTGCCTGGAACTTGTTAGCAATCGCCAGGAAGCCGACTTTTGCATCCAGGCTAAACGCTTTCTGCCAGCCTGCGGTCAGGGTACAAATCAGCAGCCAGGCCGTTGGTACCAGCGCCACCCAGGCGTAACGTTGACGTTTCATTTTGAACAGCACCACAGCACAGAGCATCAGCGCCATCCCTGCCAGCATCTGGTTGGCAATACCAAACAGCGGCCACAGAGTGTTAATACCGCCCAGCGGATCGACCACGCCCTGATGGAGGAAGTAGCCCCACGCCAGCACGCACAGCGCCGTTGCCAGCAGGTTAGCAGGCAGTGAATCGGTCCGTTTCAGGCCCGGAGACACCACGCCCAGCAGATCCTGCAACATAAAGCGCGCAGCACGCGTACCTGCATCCACCGCCGTCAGAATAAACAGTGCTTCAAACAGAATGGCGAAGTGATACCAGAACGCCACATCCATCATGCCGCCCAGCGCACCGTGCAGAATGTAGGCCATCCCCACCGCCAGGGTCGGCGCACCGCCCGCACGGGAAATGATCGACTGTTCCCCCACTTCGCTGGCAATCTGATTTAGCGTATCCGGGGTAATCGCAAAGCCCCAGCTACTCACCACCTGCGCGGCAGAAGCGACTACATCCGCCGTCCCTGCCGGAGCCAGCACTGCCATCGGGCTGTTCATAGCGAAGTACACACCTGGATCGATGATACAGGCGGAAACCAGCGCCATAATCGCCACGAAGGATTCCATCAACATCCCACCGTAGCCGATAAAGCACGCCTGCCCTTCGTTCGCCAGCATCTTCGGTGTGGTGCCGGAAGAGATCAGCGCATGGAAGCCAGACACCGCGCCACAGGCGATGGTGATAAACAGGAACGGGAACAGGTTACCGGTCCATACCGGGCCAGTGCCATCGACAAATTTAGTTAGCGCAGGCATGGTCAGCGTCGGGCGCATAATCAGAATGCCTACCGCCAGACCGACGATAGTCCCGATTTTCAGGAAGGTTGAGAGGTAGTCACGCGGGGCCAGCAGCAACCACACCGGCAGCACCGCCGCCACGAAGCCGTAACCCACCAGCATCCAGGTCAGCTGCACGCCGGTAAAGTCAAAGTACGGTGCCCAGGTCGGGCTTTCTGCCACCCAGCCGCCAGAGATAATGGCGAAAATCAGGAATACCAGGCCAATCACCGACACTTCCCCAATACGCCCCGGACGCAAATAGCGCAGGTAGATCCCCATAAACAGCGCCAGCGGAATGGTGAACGCAACGGTATACGTTCCCCACGGGCTATGAGTCAGGGCTTTCACCACGATCATCGCCAGCACGGCAAGGATAATGACCATGATCATAAAGCAGGCCACCAGCGCTATCACCCCGGCGGTTGGCCCCATCTCTTCTTTGACCAGCTCACCCAGCGAGCGACCGTCACGGCGCGTAGAAACAAACAGCACCATGAAATCCTGCACCGCACCGGCGAGAACCACCCCGGCGAGCAGCCAGATCATCCCTGGCAGGTAACCCATTTGCGCCGCCAGTACCGGCCCCACCAGCGGGCCAGCTCCGGCAATGGCCGCAAAATGGTGACCGAACAGCACTTTCTTGTCCGTCGGCACATAGTCCAGCCCGTCGTTATGGCGCACCGCTGGCGTCATACGCGTCGGATCAACCGCCAATACATTTTTGGCGATATAAAGACCATAAAAACGGTAAGCGATCAGATAGATACAGACCGACGCCACTACAATCCACAGCGCGTTGATCTGTTCCCCACGATTTAAAGCAATGTATCCCAGAGCAAATGCTCCCATTATAGAGAGCACTGTCCAGACGAGGTATTTCCCTGATTTGTTCATAGTTGTTATCCGTGTGCGTGTCCATAGAGATGTTACATTTTGTTTCTATAACATCTTTGTACAATTTAACAACACAGCAACCATATAAATCAGAGTTAAAACCAATATTTAACTTAACAACGTTAACTCGATCACTCCGTTAACCGAATTTTCCTGCAATCTCATTTTATTCTGTCGGGTTCATCCCAAAACCGCTGTGCCCAGCCGACAGGTGCAGCAACGCCGCCCCTGTTCATCGAAAACGACGATTTCCCAGCTCTGATTTTGTCGTCCAAGATGCAGCGGCTGGCAGACACCGCGCACCTTTCCCTCAGACACCGGGCGATGATGTGTGGCGTTAAGTTCCGTGCCCACCACACACTGTCCGTCGCGGGTCATCATAAATCCGGCCATCGATCCCAGCGTTTCCACCAGCGCCGCCGACGCGCCGCCATGCAGCAGGCCAAACGGCTGATGAGTACGGGTATCAACCGGCATTTCGGCTTCGAGTACATCATCGCCCAGACGGGTATACACAATTCCCAGATGCGCCACCATTGTGTTATCGCTGGTGGCGTTCAGCTCGTCGAGCGTTAAATGGCGTTTCCAGATCATGCTTATGCCCCCAGCGTTGAGCCGCCATCGACCACAATATCCTGTAGGGTGATATGGCTGGCGAGGTCAGAGGCGAGGAACAAAATCGTATTGGCGATCTCCTGCGGACGGGCGATTTTCCCTAGCGGAATTCCGAGTTTAAACTGCTCGCCAAAGCCGCGAATACGCTGCTCTTCGGCGTCATCGCTCACCCACAGCGTGCGTTGCATATCGGTGTCGGTGGAGCCCGGCGAAACCACATTACAGCGCACCCCGCTACCCGCCAGTTCCAGCCCAACGCTCAACGCCAGGCTTTTCAGCGCCGCTTTCGACGCGCCATAAGCACTCATACCAATGCGCGGCGTGTGTGCGGCGTCGGACGCAACAGTAACAATCGCCCCGCCCCGCTGACGGCGAAACTGGTTCATGGTCTGCTGGAACAGGTTAAACGCACCGCCGACATTGACCGCAAAAGTCTGCTGCCAGTCCTCTTTACTGAGCTGATCGGTCGCGCCCATGCGCAAAATTCCCGCCGCATTGACCAGCACGTCCAGTCGCTCCGTTTGCGCTAACAGTCGCTGACATACCTGCGCCACCTGCGCAGCATCGGCAACATCCATCACTTCGGTCGCAAAGGGATATTGCTCCTGAGCGAACGCTTGATCAAAACCGGTGACTTTCGCTCCCGCCTCAACAAACGCCAGCGCCGTGGCGTAGCCGATACCTTTCCCTGCGCCAGTTACCCAGACATTTTTACCGCTGAAATCCATTATTTCACCTCGCGGGAAAGTAGCTTCCACCAGGCGTCGATGGTCGGGTTTTTCGCCAGCATGACAAAGTCGATATCGCCATGCACTTTGCGCCAGCGCGCCGCCAGCGCCATCATCCGCACCGAATCCAGACCGTAGTCGATCAGGTTGTCGTCATCGAACGGTTCATCGGACTCGTCCAGCAACGGCAGGATCACCTCACGCAGCGCCGCTTTGCTGGCGGGGATAGGTGCTGGCAGCAATTCTTCGGTCATCACCACCCGACCAGAACGTCCGGCCACATATTTCAGCGACATCAAATGCTCGTCACGGCTGAAATCGGCCAGCGCATCCGCCACCATAAACGGTTTAATATCGCGCATAAATGCGTCCGTTGCGGTGGTCATACAGCCAATGTGGGCATATACCCCGGTAATAATCAGCTGGTTACGTCCACTCTCTTTCAGCATTTGCTCCAGCGGGGAACGATGAAACGCGCTGTAGCGCCACTTCACCAACACCGTGTCGTCAGCATCTGGCGTCAGGCGATCCACCACCTTTTGCTGTTCCGGCGAACGGGTCAGGCCTGGCCCCCACATATCATTCAACAGCGCCCGATCTTCATCGCTCTGCTCTTTCGGCTGGGCGGTGTAATAAACCGGGATATTGTGCTGTTTGCAGTAGTCGCGTAGTGCCGCAATATTCGCGATCACCTGCTCCATCATCGGGCAGTTCTCACCCCAGAAGCTGACAAAATAGTCCTGCATATCATGGATTAACAACGCGGCACGTTGCGGTTCAAAGGCCCAGTCGACTTTATTCTGCGGAATATCGTGAGAATCCGGCAGTGCGTAAGCCTGTAATTTTGGAATAGCCATCGTGTTCTCTCCTTCAGGCTGATGTGCGTGACGCCAGCCACTGACGTAATTGTTTTTTATCGACTTTCCCGACCGCCGTCAGCGGAAGTGAATCCACACACTCCACGCGATCCGGTAATTTAAATTCGGCAATACCCTGTTCACGCAGGAAACGACGCACCTGCACCGCGCGCAGCGGCTCTTTTACCACCAGATAAGCACAGCTTTTTTCGCCCATCAGCTCATCTTCCATGCTCACCAGTGCGGCGTAGATCACCGCCGGGTGGCGCAGCAGCAGGTTTTCGATCTCTTCGGCAGCGATCTTCTCGCCGCCACGGTTGATCTGATCTTTCTCGCGCCCCTGCACGGTGATGTAACCCTCTGGATCAATAGAGATCAGATCGCCGGAACAGTAAAAACCGTTGGCATCAAAGGCGCTGGCATTGTGCTGCGGGCTTTTGTAATAGCCACGGAAGGTGTACGGCCCGCGCGTCATCAGGCGTCCAACTTCCCCTTGCGGCAGTGGATTTCCTTCGGCATCGGCAACCCATACTTCATCGTCCGGGCACATTGGGTAACCCTGGGTATGGATAATTTTCTCCGCACTATCATCAAGACGGGTGTAGTTCACCAGCCCTTCCGCCATGCCAAACACCTGCTGCAACTGGCAGCCAATCTCAGCGGGAATACGCGCCGCAAGCGTGGCAGAAAGACGTGCGCCGCCGACCTGTAACAGTTTCAGCGAGGCAAGCTGCGCCCGGCTTTCGCCTTCAGCCAGTGCCTGCAACCACAGGCTGACTGCTGGCGGCACCAGCGCGGTGACGTTCACCTGATGTTTTTCAATCAATGGGAAGCAAAGCGTGGCGCTGGGGTCGGCAGCCAGAACGACAGTGCCGCCAGCGAGAAAGACGCCCAGCGATCCCGGTGAACTCATGGCGTAGTTATGAGCCGCCGGGATCGCGCACAGGTAGCGCGTCTGTTGTGTGAACTGACAAATCTCGACGCTACGACGCACGCTGTAGTAGTAGTCGTTATGAGTGCGCGGGATCAGTTTCGGAGTGCCGGTGGTGCCGCCGGAAAGCTGGAAATAGGCCACTTCATCAGCAGGAGATGGCGTGGCAGTAAAATCCTCAGCCGGATGGTTAATCGCATCCTGCAAGTTATGCTCACCGCTGTCGTTGAGCAGCTGCACCACGCGAATGGAAGAATGCTCTGCAACAAATGTGTTGAGGAAATCATCTCCGCTAAACAGCGCATGCTGGCGATCGGCAATCAGTAACGCCGGTTCAATCTGGCTGGCGTAGGCGTTCAGTTCACTACGCTGATGGCTGAACAGTGCCAGCACCGGCGCAACGCCCAGTTTCAGCAGCGCGAAAAAGGTAATGTAAAGTTCAGCGACGTTACCCAGCTGTACCAGCGCGGTTTCACCAGGTTTAATGCCCTGACGGCGCAAACTACACGCGAGGTTATCCGCCGCCTGATTCAGCTCCCGATAACTCAACTGCCGCTCGCCGTCGATAACCGCGATGCTGTCGCTTGCGGCATGACGGGTCAGAATGTCGGTCAGCGGCAAATCCTGCCAGTAGCCTTTTTCCCGATAGCGACGGGCAAACTCTTCCGGCCAGCGGGTGAATGGAATGCTCATCCTCACTCCTTAATGCAATCCAAAAACGTTCAACATGGTAGAAAGTTTGACGCCCGTTTCGCGCCACTCACCCAACGGTGACGACGCAGGCACAATCCCCGCTCCGGCAAACAGACGCACCTGATTTTCCCGCAGCTTCGCGCAGCGGATGGTCACAACCCATTCGCCGTTACCTTCGCTGTCACACCAACCCACAATGCCGCCAAACAGTTCGCGGTCGAACGGCTCCAGTTCAGCAATAACCTGGGTCGCGGCCTGATGCGGGAAACCGCTCAGCGCGGGGGTCGGATGCAGCAGACAGGCCAGAGTCAGTGCGTTTTCTTGCGAATTCGCTTTACCTTCAAAGGGAGTTGCGAGATGCCACAGCGTCGGCGTGGTAATCAATTGTGGAGAGGAAGGAACGTTTAACTCACTGCTGCGTTCTCGCAGTACCTCTTTCATCGCCTGAGTCACCAATTCATGTTCATGACGATCTTTTTCTGAGGCCAACAGACGATTACCCGCTTCGCGATCGAGCACTTCATCCGGCTGACGACGCGCGGAACCGGCTAACGGAATGGAGCTAAAACGCTCGCCGTCTTTACGTAGCAGCAGCTCCGGGCTGGCCCCCAGCAGAACGCCACCATCAGCCAGCGGGACATGGAAGTTGTAACTAACCGGGTTTTGTGCAATCAACCGTTCCAGCAATACGCCACTATCAATGGCGGCGTCAGTGGTGATATCAATCAACCGTGACAACACCACTTTGTCGACCTGCGGCGTGGCGGTAAGTGCGGCGGCGCGGGCAACCATCTGTTCAAACGTGGCTTGTTGCGGAATTGCCTGACGTTCCACCACGTTCAGCGACTGGCTGCGGGTGAAACGGCGTGCGGAAGCTTGTTTTTCCTGACGGGAGAACGACAGCCAGGATTCGGGAATATACAGCGACGAAGGCTGACGTGGATCGAAGGGAATCGCCCCGACCATCACCGGATTTTTGATGCCCTGCGCTTTGGCATCGGCAAACAACGCGGCGAGTTTTTGCTGGAAGGGACTGTCGGGCGAATCCCCGTTCACAGCCGGTTCATCGAAGCGGGCGAAACATCCTGACGTCGTAAAACTGCGGTACGGCGACATAAAGAAAAAGCGATTGGGCGCAAGTGTTGCCATGGTCTGCTGTACTTCCTCAGCCAGTGACGTATCCATATCATCCTCCACAAAATGATAAAGGCTTTAATAATGATTATCATTTATATTTTCGGTCGCTAACCTAAAAGCAAACGCGCACTATGTCAACTCTTGAGGTAACGCAATCTGCAACTCGGGGTTGCATCTGTTTGTGATTGCAATGAAAATGAGAAGCATTAACTCTATTAATAACAGGAAGCTAATTTGTGAGACTCGCCCCGCTCTACCGCAACGCCCTTCTATTAACAGGACTTTTGCTTTCAGGAATAGTCGCAGTTCAGGCCGCCGACTGGCCGCGTCAGATTACTGACAGCCGGGGCACTCATACCCTGGAAAGCCAGCCGCAGCGTATTGTTTCCACCAGCGTCACCCTGACTGGCTCACTGCTGGCGATTGATGCTCCGGTGATCGCCAGCGGCGCGACCACGCCGAATAACCGCGTCGCGGATGACCAGGGCTTTTTACGCCAGTGGAGCAAGGTGGCGAAAGAACGCAAACTGCAACGGCTCTATATCGGCGAACCGAGTGCAGAAGCCGTTGCCGCGCAAATGCCGGATCTGATTTTAATTAGCGCAACCGGCGGGGATTCGGCGCTGGCGCTGTACGATCAGCTTTCTACCATCGCCCCAACATTAATCATCAATTACGACGACAAAAGCTGGCAGTCGCTGTTAACGCAGCTTGGCGAAATTACCGGGCATGAGAAACAAGCGGCAGAGCGGATTGCACAGTTTGATAAGCAACTGGCGGCGGCGAAAGAGCAAATCAAATTACCGCCGCAGCCGGTCACTGCCATTGTCTATACCGCCGCTGCACACAGTGCCAATCTCTGGACGCCGGAATCAGCACAAGGGCAGATGCTGGAACAACTCGGCTTTACGTTGGCGAAATTGCCCGCAGGGTTAAACGCCAGCCAAAGCCAGGGCAAACGCCATGACATCATTCAGCTTGGTGGAGAAAATCTGGCTGCAGGGTTAAATGGCGAGTCACTATTCCTGTTCGCTGGTGATCAGAAAGATGCCGATGCGATTTATGCCAATCCACTGCTCGCGCACCTGCCCGCAGTACAAAACAAGCAGGTTTATGCGCTGGGAACCGAGACGTTCCGCCTGGATTACTACAGCGCCATGCAAGTGCTGGAACGACTTAAGGCGCTGTTTTAAGCATTAACTGTCGGACGCTGTCATCTGCGGCGGCGTCTGGCGAAAACGTCGCAACTCCACCAGCACCAGCAATAACAACACGCCGATAATCAACAAACCAAAACCGCTCGCGCTTGCGGAAGCAACCGGTGTCATCATCGCGCCCAAACCGCCCAGCAGCGCTGCGCCTATGGCATCGCCCGTCACGTTTTGCGCCGTCCACAAACCGTTAATCCGCCCTAACATCGCTTCCGGGGTTTGCGTTTGCAGCATTGTATATTGCAGCAACGAACTAACCGCGCTCAACCAACCGAACAGCGCCAGGCAAACCACGCCTAAAATCCACATCGGCATCAGGCCAAACAGACCAATGGCAAGGAACGATCCCAGCGTGGAGAGCAGCATCAATAACCCTGGTCGCGCACTATGTGCCAGCTTCCCGCTGGTTAACGCGCCAATAGCCGCGCCGAGCGGAATCGCCGCATAGAGAAAACCAATCTGTGCCGCCGACATCTGCCAGTTGTCAGCCAGCGCCGGATACAGGACCCGCACCGCGCTCGCCATCGTCAATAAACCACCCAGCAACGCAATCCCTCCCACCAGCGGGCTGGCGAGTAGAAAACGAAATCCTGCCAGTAATGATTTCAACGGATGCTCACGCGGCTGCGGCGGTGGTGGCAACGCCGGAAGGCTTAACAACGGTAGCAAGGTAATAAACGTGCCCGCCGCCGCCAGTCCGTAGTTCCAGGCTACGCCTCCGGTCGCCAGCAATAAACCGCCAATCATGGGCGAAATCACCGATCCCAGACGCACGGTCAACATGGTGATCGCCCCGGCCTGCATTAAGTTTTCACGCCCTACCAGTGCAGGTGTCGCCGCCAGTAGCGCCGTAACGCCAAGCGATGCGAAAAAACCATCCCATAAACCAAGTAAATATATTGCCAGCAATGACGGCTCCGGCAGCAGCGCGTTCAGGCACAGTCCAATGAAGCCAATGCCACAGGTGCCGCGCGCCAGCAAAATCACTTTTTTGCGCTCATAGCGATCCGCCAGCACACCGCCGACCATCAAACCGACAAACATCGCCCCGCCGGTCAGCGTCACCGAAAGCCCCACCTGCCAGGTAGAATGCGTCATCATCTGGATCTGCACCGGCACCGCGACGCCGAGCAAACCCAGAGAAACAATAGAGATAAAACGAGCGAGGAATACTGCGCGAAACGCCGGGTGCGTTTTCAACAGGCTGAGGTTAAGCAGCCAGGATTGTTTATTCATTACAATGCCTTGCCATCAAATATTTTAAATACCTATTCTTAGGCTGCACATGCTAACATATCCAAATAAGATCGATAACGATAATTAATTTCATTATCATGGAAGTTCGTATGTCTGGTTCTGTTGCCGTGACACGCGCCATTGCCGTGCCCGGATTGCTGTTATTACTGATTATCGCGACGGCATTAAGCCTGCTCATTGGAGCAAAATCACTCCCCGCTTCCGTAGTGCTGGAGGCCCTCTCCGGCACCTGCCAGAGCGCCGACTGCACCATCGTGCTCGACGCACGACTGCCGCGCACCCTTGCCGGTTTACTGGCAGGCGGTGCGCTTGGCCTTGCCGGGGCGTTAATGCAAACCCTCACCCGAAACCCACTTGCCGATCCTGGTTTGCTTGGCGTGAACGCCGGTGCCAGTTTTGCCATTGTGCTGGGTGCGGCGCTGTTTGGTTACTCTTCCGCACAGGAACAACTGGCGATGGCCTTCGCCGGGGCGCTGGTGGCCTCGTTGATTGTTGCCTTTACCGGCAGCCAGGGCGGCGGGCAGTTAAGTCCGGTGCGTTTAACCCTGGCGGGCGTGGCGCTGGCGGCGGTGCTGGAAGGGCTGACCAGCGGCATCGCCCTGCTTAATCCTGACGTCTACGATCAACTGCGTTTCTGGCAAGCCGGTTCACTGGATATTCGTAATTTACACACCTTAAAAGTGGTGCTGATCCCGGTGCTGATCGCCGGAGCAACTGCGTTATTACTGAGCCGTGCACTGAACAGTTTGAGCCTTGGCAGTGACACCGCGACGGCGCTGGGCAGCCGCGTGGCGCGCACACAGTTGATTGGTCTGCTGGCGATTACCGTGCTTTGTGGTAGTGCGACGGCGGTAGTTGGCCCGATTGCCTTTATTGGCCTGATGATGCCGCATATGGCGCGCTGGCTGGTAGGTGCCGATCATCGCTGGTCGCTGCCCGTCACGCTACTTGCCACCCCTGCCCTGCTGCTGTTTGCCGATATCATCGGGCGGGTGATTGTGCCCGGCGAGTTACGCGTTTCTGTGGTCAGTGCGTTTATTGGCGCACCGGTGCTGATCTTCCTCGTGCGACGTAAAACGCGAGGTGGCGCATGATTTACGTCTCTCGCCGATTAATCATCACCTGTTTGCTGCTAATTACCGCCTGTGTGGTTGCAGGTATCTGGGGATTACGCAGCGGTACCGTCACGCTGGAAACCTCGCAGGTATTCGCCGCGCTGATGGGCGATGCGCCGCGCAGTATGACGATGGTGGTCACTGAATGGCGTTTACCACGCGTGCTGATGGCGCTGTTAATTGGCGCGGCTCTGGGCGTCAGCGGCGCGATTTTTCAGTCGCTGATGCGTAACCCGCTCGGTAGCCCTGACGTAATGGGCTTTAACACCGGGGCGTGGAGCGGCGTGCTGGTGGCGATGGTGCTGTTTGGTCAGGACCTGACGGCTATCGCGCTGGCAGCAATAGCGGGCGGCATTGTCACCTCGCTGCTGGTCTGGCTGCTTGCCTGGCGTAACGGTATCGACACCTTTCGGTTGATTATTATTGGTATCGGCGTTCGCGCCATGCTGGTGGCCTTTAATACCTGGCTGTTGCTGAAAGCGTCTTTAGAAACGGCGCTAACAGCGGGTTTATGGAATGCCGGATCGCTCAACGGCCTGACGTGGGCAAAAACCTCGCCTTCCGCACCCATCATTATATTGATGCTAATTGCCGCCGCCTTACTGGTACGCCGGATGCGCTTGCTGGAAATGGGCGATGATACCGCGTGTGCGCTGGGCGTCAGCGTCGAACGTTCGCGGCTGTTAATGATGCTGGTCGCCGTAGTGCTTACCGCAGCTGCCACTGCCCTGGCGGGGCCGATTTCCTTTATTGCTTTAGTCGCGCCACACATTGCCCGCCGCATTAGCGGCACCGCTCGCTGGGGGCTGACCCAGGCGGCGCTGTGCGGGGCGTTGTTATTACTGGCGGCCGATCTCTGCGCCCAACAACTGTTTATGCCGTATCAACTTCCGGTTGGCGTCGTTACCGTCAGCCTCGGCGGTATTTACCTTATCGTCTTGTTAATTCAGGAGTCTCGCAAAAAATGACCGAATCAGTAGCCCGTTTGCGCGGCGAACAGTTAACCCTCGGATATGGCAAATATACCGTTGCGGAGAATCTGACTGTAGAAATACCTGATGGTCACTTCACGGCAATTATCGGGCCAAATGGCTGCGGTAAATCCACTTTACTGCGTACTTTAAGCCGCCTGATGACGCCTGCTCACGGGCATGTCTGGCTGGATGGCGAGCACATTCAACATTACGCCAGTAAAGAAGTTGCCCGGCGGATTGGTCTGTTGGCGCAAAATGCTACCACGCCGGGCGATATCACCGTGCAGGAGCTGGTGGCGCGTGGGCGTTATCCGCATCAACCGCTGTTTACCCGCTGGCGGAAAGAAGATGAAGAGGCAGTCACAAAAGCGATGCAGGCCACGGGAATCACTCATCTGGCAGATCAAAGCGTGGATACCCTTTCTGGCGGACAACGCCAGCGAGCGTGGATAGCAATGGTGCTGGCCCAGGAAACGGCAATTATGCTGCTCGACGAACCCACGACCTGGCTGGATATCAGTCATCAGATTGATCTCCTGGAACTGTTAAGCGAACTGAACCGCGAGAAAGGCTATACCCTGGCGGCGGTGCTGCACGATCTTAATCAGGCCTGTCGTTACGCCAGCCATTTGATTGCATTGCGGGAAGGGAAAATTGTTGCTCAGGGAGCGCCGAAGGAGATTGTCACTGCTGAACTGATTGAGCGCATTTATGGTCTGCGCTGCATGATTATTGACGATCCGGTTGCCGGAACGCCGCTCGTGGTGCCGCTCGGACGAACGGCACCTTCAACTGCCAAGATTTAAACTAAGTGCTCTTCCATCACGGCATCCTGTTTTCTGGATGCCATCGCATGGCGCAACAGCACGCCACCACAAGCCACCATCCCGCCGATCATCGCAGAAAGGATCACAATAATCGCCTTACCCGGACCGTCTTTTTTCACTGGCAATGACGGGCTTAACTGATATTTAAACGGCGTAAAATTCACATCGTTGATATTTGCTTTTGTTAGCTGCTCAACAAGATACTGACGATTACGTAATTCACCGTTCAATTCCGCAACGTCAGTAACCGCTTTTTCAATTTCCAGTTTGCGTTCAATACCGTCTGCGCCGAGAGAAATAGAGAAATCGGGGTCATCTTTAACGGCCTGACCATTACTGTAAACGGGCTTTTTAATTCCTGCCGCGTTGGCAATGTCGAGTGAATAATTGAGGCGCTGAATGTTTGCATCAAGTTGATTTTTCGTTTTAATGCGATCCTGAGCCAGTTTTTCTTTTTCAAACTGGGTTTTGATCTCCAGTTTATTACGGACGTTTTCTATCGACTCTTTCACCACCAACGCAGAGATATAATCGATATACCCGCTCAAAACGGTCTGCGCCTCTTCACTGGTTGGCGCGGTAAAACTTAGCGTCCAGGAGGTATACAGTGACGGTTCATCTTTTTTCTTACTGGCATTGTCATCAACCGCTTTCATTTTTTCGCTCAATGCGACGATAGCTCGATGCAAATCCAGTTCGTCGATTTTCGCCTCTTTTAATTGGTCCATCACATAAGGTGATGAACGCAGGTACTCTTCCAGCAAGCTAACCGACTGAAACTTCTTGATAAACAGGTTAAATGCTTCTGTACGATCAATTTTGATATCCAGATCCAGCACACGAAGCTTAGTGAATGTTTTCTCCAGTTCTTGCCACTGAACAGGTTCTGGAGGCGTGACAACCGCCGCGCTGGTCCATTTTTGCGGCAGGATGAAAGAGATCAGCAATCCTGCGCAGGCAAACGCAAAAATGACCGCCATGACCGTTTTTTTTGCCCGCCATAAAACTTCGATTAGATTAAGTAAATCAATTTCATTATTACTGGGCGACGCCAGAGGATACTCGGGAAAATGAGCGTCACTTCCCTGTTTAATATTCAGTGATGACATGGGGTATAACCTGAAATGGGTCCAATAAGAGTAAATCTCCACGGCGCTCACTTTACCAGTTGGTGAGAATTATCCGAAGCTGAAGTTTGTAAATTCCTTCCACTGAATGCAACATTCACTCTATTTAAGAGAAATATCCACCAAACTTATAAATTAAATAAATGATAAACCCATAATTATTTCCTGTAATTATGGGTTTATAGATAATATTAATTTACCTGTTTAGCGTAGCGCGAATAATCGGCCCAATTTTTTCAAACGCCCCTGGAGAGATAATATCCACATGCGCACAATCCTGACGATAGATATCCAGCTCCGTAATCCACGGCGACCAGGCGCGTTCGGGATTCATACCTTCCTGAAGCGTGCGTTCAGCAACAAACAGCGTCGCTTTACCTTCAAACGGTACGCTATGAGCAGTCGTCAGCAGGCGCACAGCATCAGCGTAGTTGCCTTCAATGGTGGTAAACAACTCCGTTGAAGTACTTCCCTGCTGTGCCGCCAGGAAGGCCTCGCGCTCGCGGTTAATCTCCGCCAGCACTTCCGGGTCCAGGCCATTAGCCTCTTTTTCCTGCCAGTTTTGCGTTTCTGGCGGCCAGGTATCCAGCAAGCCAAGAAATGCCACCTGTTCGCCACGGGCACGCAGCCGCGCCGCAATACCCTGCGCCAGCGTACCGCCCAGCGAATAACCCAGCAGGTAATAAGGGCCGTGCGGTTGATGCTCAAGTAACGTTGCCAGATGCGCTTCGCAGACTTCATCCAGATTTGCCGCGGTCTGCATGGGGCCATTGGGGCGCGGCGACTGAATGCCGATAATCGACCATTGTGGATCGAGATAACGCGAGAGCACGCTGAACTGCCAGGCAAAACCGGAGGCCGGATGGAAACAAAACAGCGTCGGGCCATTACCTTCACGCAACGGCAGAATGGTTTCGAATCCCATGCGCCGGGAGCTGTCTTCTTCACCATCAATAATCGTTGCCAGTTTGGCGACAGTTGACGCGACCATCACTTGCCCCGGCGTCACCTGGCGGGCAAACTGCCGACTTAACTGCGCAGCCAGTTTCATTGCCAGTAGCGAATGACCGCCAAGCGCAAAGAAATCAGCATCGGCATCCTGCACGTCACAACCCAGCAACGACGAGAATGCCGCGGCGATAATCGTTTCACTGCCCGCTTTCGGCGCACGCCCAGGCGCTTGTGCCTTCAGTTCAGGCAACGGTAAGGCTTTGCGATCCAGCTTGCCGTTGGCGCTAAGTGGTAACTGTGGAAGTTGCAGCAGAACCACCGGTACCATATGTGGTGGCAATGTTTCACGAAGCTGCGCCTGTAATGCGCTGGTATCCAACGGCAGACCTGATTGCGACACCAGATAGCCCACCAACTGACGCGCATCACCACCAGTGGCTGCCGCCTGGTTAATCACACAGGCGTGGGTAACGGCTTGTTCGACATCCGGCAGCGCCTGCATCACGCGATCAATTTCGCCCAGTTCGATACGCTGCCCGCGAATTTTTAGCTGATCGTCACTGCGCCCGAGGTACTCCACTGCGCCGTTATCCAGCCAGCGGGCCACATCGCCGGTACGGTACATCCGTTCACCTGGGGCAAAAGGATCGGCAATAAAGCGGCTGGCGGTCAGATCGGGTCGTCCAAGATACCCCTGCGCCAGTTGAATACCGGTGAGATAGAGATCTCCCGCCACACCCGGCGGCACCGGATGCATCATCGCATCGAGAATGCGCAGGCCCGTATTCCACACCGGATAACCAATCGGCACACTGCTGCCGCGCACCTCTGCCAGTTCCTCGCCAAAAGCCGGATACCAACTGACATCTACCGCCGCTTCCGTCGGGCCATATAGATTATGCAACGGCGCGCCGGTTAACTGTTGCCATTCGCGGCATAAATCAGCCGGTAAGGCTTCACCACTACAGAAAACCTGTTTCAACGTCGCGCAACTCTGGCGAGCGGTTTGCGGCGTCAGCGATGCAACAAATGCCGCCAGCATCGACGGCACAAAGTGCGTGGTCGTTACGCCATAATCAGCAAAAAAATGCTGCATAGCGAGCGGGTCGCGGTGCGCTTCCGGTTCAGCCATCACAAGTTTCGCCCCGGCAATAAACGGCCAGAAAAACTCCCACACCGAGACATCAAAACTGCATGGCGTTTTTTGGGCAACGACATCTTCGCCTGTAAGCGGGTAATGGTTTTGCATCCAAAGCAGGCGATTAACGATAGCCGTCTGCCCGACCATTACCCCTTTTGGTCTGCCGGTGGAACCGGAGGTGAAGATGATATAAGCCGTGTGGTGCGGTTGTGAAAGCTGCAGCGGCGCACTGCCCTGTGGTGTAAGCGGGGCGTTATAGCAAAGGCGGGTTAAATCTGGAACATCGGCAAAGCGCGGCAGTTGATCGTCGGTGGTGATTAACAGCGACGGACGCGCATCTTCCAGCATCATTTTCAGGCGATCGTCCGGATAGCCGGTATCCAACGGTAGCCAGGCCGCACCAGCTTCAACAATCGCATGTAGCGCCAGGGTCAAAAAGACCGAGCGCGGTAATGCCACCGCCACGCTGTCGCCTGGTTTAACGCCGCGCTCACGCAGCAGATTCGCCAGCGCCACCACCTGTTCGCGCATTTCCCGATAGCTGAACTGGTAACGCGCATCAACCAGCGCCGGAGCATCCGGTGTTTTTGCCGCTTGTTCTGCCACCAGCGCGCTCAGCGTGGTTTCTGGAATCTCAACCTGAGTGGCGTTGATCTGCGCCAGCTGCGCATACTCGCCTGGCAGCATAATATCGACATCGCCGCACAACAGCGACGGATCCGCGGCGAACTGCGCAATCAGCATTTTCAGGCGTTCAGCATGCTGGATTAACGTTGGCTCAGCGTAACGCTGTTTATTGGCGATGATCTCAATACTCAAATCACCGTGTTCATCCGGGAACAGGGCCAGCTCAAGGTCATTAACCGGACCGGTTGCCAGGGTATGGGTTTGCGCCTGAACACCAGGAATATCCAGTTGGTAATCAAATACCTTGATATTGAGTACCGGACCGAACAGCGGTTCCTCTCCTGCCGCTCGCCCACTGTCACGGACAATTTGTTCGGCGTCGTAGCGTTGATGGCGGCGCATTTTTTTCAGTTGAGCCGCCAGTCGGGTTGCCAGTTGCGGCAGCGTTTCTTGCGCCGCAATGTGAATACCCAACGGCAAAACGTTGAGCACGGGTCCGGTAGCCGTCAGCGCCGCCGAGCCCAGTCGACGCATAAAGATAAATCCGGCAGCGTAGTCCATGCGGTTGCACAATCGCCCCAGCCACAAAGCTGCCAACGCAAGGGCTAAATCGGTACGCTGCACACCTGAAAGTTGCGTAGCCAGCTGGCGGAATTCCCCGTCGGTAAATTCCAGTTTCAGGCGCAAAATATCTGCCGAAGCGCTGCGCCACGGTAAAGGTGCCGGAGAAAGTGACGCGGGCGGTGGCAGTTGACGACGCTGTTCCGCCCAGAATGCCGCATCACGCTGCCAGGCTTCACTTTCGCGGTACTGCTGATACTCTTCCACTACATCAGCGAAAGGCGTAAACGGCGAAGCAGGCGTTGGTTCGCCACGCAGCCATGCGCAGTAAATATTGGCGATCTGGCGTGTAATGGCCGGGAAACTGAAGCCATCGACCAGCAAATGGTGATAACGCTGATACCAGTACCAGCGGTTATCCGCCACCTGTATCAGCTGATGAAAGACCAGTGGTTTACCACTATCGACGCGCAGATCTTGTTGCAAATCCGCCTGCATTAATGCCCGCGCAGTACCGTGCGGATCAATGTTGGTTCGCAGGTCGATAATTTCTGGCAGTTCGAACGTCTGCGCATCATCGACCCACTGCCAGACTTCGCCGTTATCTTCCGTAAAACGCATCCGCAACGTATCTGCTTGCGCTAGTCCGGCAACCACCGCGCGGGCCAGTAGTGGCGCATCAACCTCTCCGGTTAACTCAACGTAATGCGCCACGCTCCAGGCGGAGGGTAAATCCGACAGTTTTTCTGCCATCCAGATGCCGGGCTGTGCGGCGACCAAAGGTAAATGCTGGCTCATTGTGCCTCCTGCAACTGGGTGAAATTCGCCGGTGTCAGAGTACGCCAGTGGGCTTCCAGCCACTGCTGGCAGGACGCCTGTGACTGCGGCTGACACACAACGTCCCAGCCTGCCGGTAAGGCGCATTGTTGCGGCCACAGACTGAATTGCCCCTGCGCATTGCGCAAAATGTAAAACGCTCCCTGTGGATCATCGAAGGGATTACTGAATGCCATATTCAACTCCTGTCATGGAAAAGTGGTTGCCAGAGGTCGATTAGCCCCTGCATCAAGCCACCGCGCCAACAAAGCGCATCATGTCCGCCGTCAACCTGACGCCAGAAAATGGATTCTTTTAGGGGGTGTAATTGCGCATACAGCGCCTGATTGGCCTGCATGATCATCGGCTCGCGAACACCCGCTTCCAGCACAATGCGCAGACCTTCGGCGCTAACTTCACCAGTATTTAGCTGTTCAAGTAACATGCCCTCTTGGTGCCCGCCCCGATGCGGCCACCAGTACGAGCCTGACTGGCTTAATACACAGCCAAAGCGTTCAGGCCAGTGCAGTCCGGCATACAGCGCGGAAAGCCCACCAAAACTCTGTCCGGCGACCACGGTGCGATCGGCGCGATCGCTAAAAGGGGCAATAGCTTTCACCTGGGGTAATAACTCTTGCTGTACTGCCAGCCAGAAATCCGCATTACACGGCAGTTCGTGGGCGCGGTGCGTGGTGTCGATAGCGTCGATCAACACATACACGGCGGGCGGAAGTTGCCGACGATGGGTCAGCGAAGTCAGCGCAGGCCAGACGGGCATACTCTGCGCCCAAAATTCGCCATCAAGCAAAACTGCCAGCGGGCGTTCTTCTGCTGTTGCATCGCCGGTGGTAAAAATCCATACACGGCGTGAATTTTTCAACCGTTCACTTTTCCAGATAATTTCTTTGGCAGGCGTTTCTGGCGCTTGCGGACAATCCCATCCCGGTTGCAGAGGCGCTTGCGGCATTTCGAGTGCAGAAACAGCGTGCCCTCGCCCGCCTTTCCAGCTTTGTGGATTCAGCGGATCGGCTATCGCCTGGGGTAATAGTTTTCGCCAGCCTTCGCGTAATTCGAGGCGATCGGGGGATGGTGCAGAAAAAATGTCATCGCGTTCGGTAGGAATAAAGCAGTAGCTGCCGCGCCAGTTGGCATTGAGTTGTGTCGTCCACTGCCAAACATCGGTTCCTGCAATTCGCTGCATCGACCGGGGCTGGCTGTTCTGATGGTGATCGGTCATGCCAGTGATATAGACCCATACGCGCTTTATCGTCGAGTGGCCTTCAGAACCTTGTGGATCACGCCACCAGAAAGTGACCTCAAACATTTCGTCATTCAGACGTTGCCATTCCGGGCCATGTTTCGACTGCCACCAGCTCTCACTTCCTACTTTTAACGCCGTCACACCATAACCCCATGTTTACTGTGCAATTTTTTATTGATTGCAGAAATATATTGATAATATTATTGATAACTATTTGCATTTGCAATAGCGTAATGGCGCGCCGTGGGAAGCGCGGACATTAATTAATCAGCTGCACTGCGTGTCTTTCAGGATCAAAGGTTTTCGCGGTAGCGGGATGCGTCGTGTTGATGACGACCATGCCCGACAGTTGCAATTCGTGGCAAAAATGCAGGAATAAAACAATGAACAAGAAGATTCATTCCCTGGCCTTGTTGGTCAATCTGGGGATTTATGGGGTAGCACAGGCACAAGAGCCGACCGATACTCCTGTTTCACATGACGATACTATTGTTGTTACCGCCGCCGAGCAGAACTTGCAGGCGCCCGGCGTTTCGACCATCACCGCAGATGAAATCCGCAAAAACCCGGTTGCCCGCGATGTATCGGAGATTATCCGTACCATGCCTGGCGTTAACCTGACCGGTAATTCCACCAGTGGTCAGCGTGGTAATAACCGCCAGATTGATATTCGCGGCATGGGTCCGGAAAACACGCTGATTTTGATTGACGGCAAGCCAGTAAGCAGCCGTAACTCAGTGCGTCAGGGCTGGCGTGGCGAGCGCGATACCCGTGGTGATACCTCCTGGGTGCCGCCTGAAATGATTGAACGTATTGAAGTTCTGCGTGGTCCGGCAGCTGCGCGTTATGGCAACGGCGCGGCGGGCGGCGTGGTTAACATCATTACCAAAAAAGGCAGCGGTGAGTGGCACGGCTCCTGGGATGCTTATTTCAATGCGCCAGAACATAAAGAGGAAGGTGCCACCAAACGCACCAACTTCAGCCTGACCGGTCCGCTGGGCGACGAATTCAGCTTCCGCTTGTATGGCAACCTCGACAAAACCCAGGCTGACGCGTGGGATATCAACCAGGGCCATCAGTCCGCGCGTGCCGGAACGTATGCCACGACGTTACCAGCCGGGCGCGAAGGGGTGATCAACAAAGATATTAATGGCGTGGTGCGCTGGGACTTCGCGCCTCTGCAGTCACTCGAACTGGAAGCGGGCTACAGCCGCCAGGGTAACCTGTATGCGGGTGATACGCAGAACACCAACTCTGACGCTTACACTCGCTCGAAATATGGCGATGAAACCAACCGCCTGTATCGCCAGAACTACTCGCTGACCTGGAACGGTGGCTGGGATAACGGCGTGACCACCAGCAACTGGGTGCAGTACGAACACACCCGTAACTCGCGTATTCCGGAAGGTCTGGCGGGCGGTACTGAAGGGAAATTTAACGAAAAAGCGGCACAGGATTTTGTAGATATCGATCTTGATGACGTGATGCTGCACAGCGAAGTTAACCTGCCGATTGATTTCCTCGTAAACCAAACGCTGACGCTGGGTACAGAGTGGAATCAGCAGCGGATGAAGGATTTAAGTTCCAACACCCAGGCGCTCACCGGGACGAATACCGGCGGCGCTATTGATGGTGTGAGTGCCACCGACCGTAGCCCGTATTCAAAAGCAGAAATTTTCTCGCTATTTGCCGAAAACAATATGGAGCTGACTGACAGCACCATCGTAACGCCGGGGCTGCGTTTCGATCATCACAGCATTGTTGGCAATAACTGGAGTCCGGCTCTAAACATATCGCAAGGTTTAGGTGATGACTTCACGCTGAAAATGGGCATTGCCCGCGCCTATAAAGCGCCGAGCCTGTACCAGACTAACCCGAACTACATTCTCTACAGTAAAGGTCAGGGCTGTTACGCCAGCGCGGGCGGCTGCTATCTGCAGGGGAACGATGACCTGAAAGCGGAAACCAGTATCAACAAAGAGATTGGTCTGGAGTTCAAACGCGACGGCTGGCTGGCGGGCGTGACCTGGTTCCGTAACGATTATCGCAATAAGATTGAAGCGGGCTATGTGGCTGTAGGGCAAAATGCGGCTGGCACCGATCTCTATCAGTGGGATAACGTGCCGAAAGCGGTGGTTGAAGGTCTGGAAGGATCGTTAAACGTACCGGTTAGCGAAACGGTGATGTGGACCAATAACATCACTTATATGCTGAAGAGTGAAAACAAAACCACGGGCGACCGTTTGTCGATCATCCCGGAGTATACGTTGAACTCAACGCTGAGCTGGCAGGCACGGGAAGATTTGTCGATGCAAACAACCTTCACCTGGTACGGCAAGCAGCAGCCGAAGAAGTACAACTATAAAGGTCAGCCAGCGGTTGGACCGGAAACCAAAGAAATCAGCCCGTACAGCATTGTTGGCCTGAGCGCGACCTGGGATGTGACGAAGAATGTCAGTCTGACCGGCGGCGTGGACAACCTGTTCGACAAACGTTTGTGGCGTGCGGGTAATGCCCAGACCACGGGCGATCTGGCAGGGGCCAACTATATCGCCGGTGCCGGTGCGTATACCTATAACGAGCCGGGACGTACGTGGTATATGAGCGTAAACACTCACTTCTGATGCTAACGTCAGATTGTTGACAAAGTGCGCGTCGTTCATGCCGGATGCGGCGTGAACGCCTTATCCGGCCTACAAAAATCTTGCCAATTCAATATATTGCAGGATAGTGTAGGCCTGATAAGCGTAGCGCATCAGGCAGTTTTGCGTTTGTCATCAGTCTCTAATATGGTCGACATGAAAACTACGCATACCGCCCTCCCCTTTGCCGGAAATACGCTGCATTTTGTTAAGTTCGATCCGGCGAGTTTTTGTGAGCAGGATTTACTCTGGCTGCCACACTACGCGCAACTGCAACACGCTGGACGTAAACGTAAAACAGAGCATTTAGCCGGACGGATCGCTGCAGTTTATGCGCTGCGGGAATATGGCTATAAATGTGTGCCCGCAATCGGCGAGCTACGCCAACCTGTGTGGCCTGCGGGGGTATACGGCAGCATTAGTCACTGTGGGACTACGGCATTAGCCGTGGTATCTCGTCAACCGATTGGCATTGATATTGAAGAGATTTTTTCTGCGCAAACAGCGGCAGAATTGACAGACAACATTATTACGCCAGCGGAACACAAGCGACTCGCAGACTGCGGTTTAGCCTTTTCTCTGGCGCTGACACTGGCATTTTCCGCCAAAGAGAGCGCATTTAAGGCATGTGAGAGACAAACTGATGCAGGATTTCTGGACTATCAGATAATTAACTGGAATAAACAGCAGGTCATCATTCATCGTGAGAATAAGATGTTTGCTGTGCACTGGCAGATAAAAGAAAAGATAGTCATAACGCTGTGCCAACACAATTAATTGACAATATCTGGTACGATTCGCCCGCAGCCATCACTGACCACGGGCGAAAGTGTAAAGCAGGTGCCTTACCATCCTGACCTGACAACCGGATATGCGGGGATTGCTCCCCGCACAACGGCTACTTCTTCGGTTCGTAAGCGAGAACAGCCTTAAACTCAATATTACGTTCCTTCACCGTAAACTCACACAGCGAGTCTCCGACCAGAAGCGTAAATCCCAGCACCGTCAAACACAGCACTATGACTGCCACAAGGGCATATTTCGTCAGCATGTTTATATTGCCTCCATGCGAAGAAGGGACTACCATCCAAATTGTTCGGGTTTGGAGTGGCAGCCCCAGGGTTGATAGAAATATCTCCTGGGGCTTCATCTTTCCAGACCTCAAAGTTAACCTGAAACCGGAAAGCTTCAGGCACCCGCCGTTATCTTACCCTTCCTCAACAAAATAGCTGTTTATTTATACAGTAAATCCTGTTTCGGACTTCTCACTCCCCATTTGATCAACTGAAGCTGAACCCGTTTTTATCTGCACGCCTCAATCGTCAAAATTCTTCGCCGCCAGCCAACTATGACGCAACTGGTCACATTGCAAAATGTAGCCAATTTGCTTCAGTCACCATCACCAAAAAAAGAAATATTCCAGAACTTCCGCATCTCGCCCAGTCGCTCCCACTTCTATACTGAATAGAAAACGCCAACATAAGAGAAACCTATGCCATTACCCGATTTTCATGTTTCTGAACCTTTTACCCTCGGTATTGAACTGGAAATGCAGGTGGTTAATCCGCCGGGCTATGACTTAAGCCAGGACTCTTCAATGCTGATTGACGCAGTTAAAAATAAGATCACGGCCGGAGAGGTAAAGCACGATATCACCGAAAGTATGCTGGAGCTGGCGACGGATGTTTGCCGTGATATCAACCAGGCTGCCGGGCAATTTTCAGCGATGCAGAAAGTCGTATTGCAGGCAGCCGCAGATCATCATCTGGAAATTTGCGGCGGTGGCACGCACCCGTTTCAGAAATGGCAGCGTCAGGAGGTATGCGATAACGAACGCTATCAACGAACGCTGGAAAACTTTGGTTATCTCATTCAACAGGCGACCGTTTTTGGTCAGCATGTCCATGTTGGTTGCGCCAGTGGCGATGATGCCATTTATTTGCTGCACGGCCTGTCACGGTTTGTGCCGCACTTTATCGCCCTTTCCGCCGCGTCGCCATATATGCAAGGAACGGATACGCGTTTTGCCTCCTCACGACCGAATATTTTTTCCGCCTTTCCCGATAATGGCCCGATGCCGTGGGTCAGTAACTGGCAACAATTTGAAGCCCTGTTTCGCTGCCTGAGTTACACCACGATGATCGACAGCATTAAAGATCTGCACTGGGATATTCGCCCCAGTCCTCATTTTGGCACGGTGGAGGTTCGGGTAATGGATACCCCGTTAACCCTTAGCCATGCGGTAAATATGGCAGGATTGATTCAGGCTACCGCCCACTGGTTACTGACGGAACGCCCGTTTAAACATCAGGAGAAAGATTACCTGCTGTATAAATTCAACCGTTTCCAGGCCTGCCGCTATGGGCTGGCAGGTGTCATTACCGATCCGCACACTGGCGATCGTCGACCGCTAACGGAAGACACCTTGCGATTGCTGGAAAAAATCGCCCCTTCTGCAAATAAAATTGGCGCATCGAGCGCAATTGAAGCCCTGCATCGCCAGGTCGTCAGCGGTCTGAATGAAGCGCAGCTGATGCGCGATTTCGTCGCCGATGGCGGCTCGCTGATTGGGCTGGTGAAAAAGCATTGTGAGATCTGGGCCGGTGACTAAGCCGGGAATTGCCTTACAGAAGAATATCCCTGACAATGGTGTTTTAACTTACATTTAACAATGTTATGAAACACCCTTTAGAAACCTTGACCACCGCAGCAGGCATTTTGCTGATGGCTTTCCTCTCTTGCCTGCTGCTTCCCGCCCCCGCATTGGGGCTGACGCTGGCACAAAAACTGGTGACCACGTTCCATCTGATGGATCTTAGCCAGCTTTACACTTTATTGTTTTGTCTGTGGTTTTTAGTGCTGGGCGCTATTGAGTATTTTGTTCTGCGCTTTATCTGGCGACGCTGGTTCTCGCTGGCGGATTAAACGTCGATTATCGCCGAACTTCGCGGCATACTTTGCTTATTCTCCTTCGCCTAAAGGAACGTTTATGGATAAGCAATCACTGCACGAAACGGCGAAACGCCTGGCTCTTGAGTTACCCTTTGTCGAGCTTTGCTGGCCTTTTGGCCCGGAGTTCGATGTTTTTAAAATTGGCGGCAAGATTTTTATGCTGTCGTCGGAGCTGCGCGGCGTCCCCTTTATCAATCTGAAGTCCGATCCACAAAAATCCCTGCTAAATCAGCAAATATACCCAAGCATCAAGCCAGGGTATCACATGAATAAAAAGCACTGGATTTCGGTGTATCCCGGCGAGGAAATCTCCGAAGCGTTACTTCGCGATCTGATCAACGATTCGTGGAATCTGGTGGTTGATGGTCTGGCTAAACGCGATCAAAAAAGAGTGCGTCCTGACTCAACCGTAAATCAATAGCGCATTTTTCTCGCTTACCATTTCATCTCGATCCTTGTAATCTGCTGGCACGCAAAATTACTTTCACATGGAGTCTTTATGGATATCATTTCTGTCGCCTTAAAGCGTCATTCCACTAAGGCATTTGATGCCAGCAAAAAACTTACCCCGGAACAGGCCGAGCAGATAAAAACTCTACTGCAATACAGCCCATCCAGCACCAACTCCCAGCCGTGGCATTTTATTGTTGCCAGCACGGAAGAAGGTAAAGCGCGTGTTGCCAAATCCGCTGCCGGTAATTACGTGTTCAACGAGCGTAAAATGCTTGATGCCTCGCACGTCGTGGTGTTCTGTGCAAAAACCGCGATGGACGATGCCTGGCTGAAGCTGGTTGTTGACCAGGAAGATGCCGATGGCCGCTTTGCCACGCCGGAAGCGAAAGCCGCGAACGATAAAGGTCGCAAGTTCTTCGCCGATATGCACCGTAAAGATCTGCATGATGATGCAGAGTGGATGGCAAAACAGGTTTATCTCAACGTCGGCAACTTCCTGCTCGGCGTGGCGGCGCTGGGTCTGGACGCGGTACCCATCGAAGGTTTTGACGCCGCCATCCTCGATGCAGAATTTGGTCTGAAAGAGAAAGGCTACACCAGTCTGGTAGTTGTTCCGGTGGGTCATCACAGCGTTGAAGATTTTAACGCTACGCTGCCGAAATCTCGTCTGCCGCAAAACATCACCTTAACCGAAGTGTAATTCTCTCTTGCCGGGCATCTGCCCGGCTATTTCCCCTCAGATTCTCCTGATTTGCATAACCCTGTTTCAGCCGTCATCATAGTCTGCTGTTGTATAAAGGAGACGTTATGCAGGATTTAATATCCCAGGTTGAAGATTTAGCGGGTATTGAGATCGATCACACCACCTCAATGGTGATGATTTTCGGTATTATTTTTCTGACCGCCGTCGTGGTGCATATTTTTTTGCATTGGGTGGTACTGCGGACCTTCGAAAAACGTGCCATCGCCAGTTCACGGCTATGGTTGCAAATCATTACCCAGAATAAACTCTTCCACCGTTTAGCTTTTACCCTGCAGGGGATTATCGTCAATATTCAGGCGGTATTCTGGCTGCAAAAAGGCACCGAAGCGGCAGATATTCTGACTACCTGCGCGCAGTTGTGGATCATGATGTATGCGCTGCTTTCAGTTTTCTCTCTGCTGGATGTTATTTTGAATCTGGCACAGAAATTCCCGGCGGCATCTCAGTTACCGCTGAAAGGGATATTTCAGGGGATTAAACTGATCGGCGCGATTCTGGTCGGCATTTTGATGATCTCACTGCTGATTGGTCAGTCGCCAGCGATTCTGATCAGCGGTCTTGGTGCAATGGCTGCCGTGCTGATGTTGGTATTTAAAGATCCGATTCTTGGTCTGGTGGCAGGTATTCAGCTTTCCGCGAACGATATGCTGAAACTGGGCGACTGGCTGGAGATGCCGAAATACGGCGCGGATGGCGCGGTGATCGATATTGGGTTAACCACCGTCAAAGTGCGTAACTGGGACAATACCATTACCACTATTCCCACCTGGTCTCTGGTCTCTGACTCCTTTAAAAACTGGAGCGGGATGTCAGCATCTGGCGGGCGACGTATTAAGCGCAGTATCAGTATTGATGTCACCAGTATTCGTTTTCTTGATGAAGACGAAATGCAACGTCTGAATAAAGCGCATTTGTTAAAACCTTATTTAACCAGCCGCCACAAGGAAATTAATGAGTGGAATCGCCAGCAAGGTTCTACGGAGTCGGTATTAAACCTGCGCCGAATGACCAATATTGGAACCTTTCGTGCCTATCTGAACGAATATCTACGTAACCATCCGCGGATTCGTAAAGATATGACCTTAATGGTACGCCAACTGGCTCCTGGCGATAACGGTTTACCGCTCGAGATCTATGCGTTTACCAACACCGTGGTGTGGCTGGAATATGAAAGCATTCAGGCTGATATATTCGACCACATATTTGCGATTGTCGAAGAGTTTGGTCTGCGACTTCATCAGTCGCCAACCGGCAATGATATTCGCTCTCTGGCGGGTGCATTTAAGCAGTAATTAAAAAAACCGCTCTCATCGCATGGATGAGAGCGGACATCGTTTTGTCGGATGTGGCGTGAATGCCTTATTTCCGACGCAGCGTTTTAAATGCCACAAACAGGAATACAATCCACACCGGCAGCAGAATCGCTGACAAGCGCATATCATCCATCGTGCACATCAGCAGCAAAATCATGCCGAGGAAGGCGATGCAGAGATAGTTGCCGAACGGATAGAGCAGCGCCTTAAACTGTGTTTCACGCCCCTGACGTCGCATCGCTGCACGAAAACGCAGATGTGCCAGACAGATCATAATCCAGTTCAACAGCAGCGTTGCTACCACCAGCGCCATCAGCAGACCAAACGCTTTTTGCGGCAGCAGATAGTTGATTAACACCACCAGCGAAGTGATCGCTCCGGAAAGCATCAGCGAGTTAATCGGCACACCGCGACGGCTGACGCGAGTCAAAAACTTCGGCGCATTACCCTGCACAGAAAGGCCAAACAGCATGCGGCTGTTAGAGTAAACCCCGCTGTTATACACCGATAATGATGCTACCAGAATGACGAAGTTCAGCGCAGAAGCTACCACGTTGCTGTCGAGATTATGGAAAATCATCACAAACGGGCTACTGTTAGATTTCACTTCCACCCACGGATAGAGTGCCAGTAAAACCACCAGTGAACCGATGTAAAACAGCAGGATGCGATACACCACCTGATTCACTGCTTTCGGGATGCTTTTTTCCGGAGCGCGCGCTTCAGCGGCAGTAATCCCAATCAGCTCCAGCCCGCCGAAGGAGAACATAATCACCGCCAGCGACAAAATCAGCCCATTCCAGCCGGTGGCAAAAAAACCACCGTAGCGCCAGAGGTTATCGATACTGGCTTTCTCGCCGCCGTGACCAGAAAACAGCAGCCACAGGCCAAAGCCGATCATACCGATGATCGCCAGCACTTTAATCAGCGCAAACCAGAACTCGGTTTCGCCATATAAGCGCACGTTCACCAGGTTAACGGCGTTGATGATAATAAAGAAGGCGGCAGCCCAAATCCACGTTGGAACATCCGGGAACCAGTACTGCATATAGATGCCCGCAGCGGTCAGCTCTGCCATTCCCACCAGCACGAACATTACCCAGTAGTTCCAGCCAGAGAGGAAGCCCGCAAACGGTCCCCAGTATTTATAGGCAAAGTGGGCAAATGAACCGGATACCGGCTCCTCAACCACCATTTCGCCGAGCTGGCGCATAATCAGGAAAGCGATGATCCCGGCGACGCCGTAGCCCAGCAATACAGCCGGACCCGCCATCTGAATCGCCGGGCCAATGCCAAGAAACAGACCAGTACCAATTGCGCCACCCAGCGCAATCAGTTGAATATGACGGTTATGTAATCCGCGATGAAGCGTCGGCTCTTGATTCGACGCAGTATCTTCCGATACGGTTGACGCGTTTTTCACGCCTTTCCCCTGTGTGTCTTTTTTGTTGAGGGGCACCTTTTAACATTTAGTGCCCATCGTCGCAAGACACAATCCACACGGTTAAACGGGGTATCCTGCTTTTATTTCCGTACCCGATGTCGGTGCAGCCACATCAGCTTATACGCCGCCGGGATAATAAACAGCGATAGCAAAGGCGCGGTGATCATGCCGCCAATCATCGGCGCGGCAATCCGGCTCATCACCTCTGAACCTGCTCCCGTTCCCCACAGAATCGGCAGCAGACCGGCGATAATCACCGCCACCGTCATCGCTTTCGGGCGCACGCGCAGGACCGCGCCGTGATACAACGCCTCATCCAGCTTCTGCTCGCTGAATGTTTGCGGATTATTCAACGACGGCTCGGCCTCTATGGCGTGACGTAAATACATCAGCATCACCACGCCAAATTCGGCGGCGACCCCGGCAAGGGCAATAAAACCGGTGCCCGTCGCCACGGAAAGATGAAAGCCCATCCACCACAGCAACCAGATGCCGCCCACCAGCGCAAACGGTACGCTGCTGATAATCAGCAACGCTTCGCCCACCCGACGGAACGCCAGATACAACAGCACGAAGATGATCATCAGCGTCATCGGCACCATCAGTTTCAGCTTATGGTTGGCGCGCTCCAGTAGCTCGAACTGCCCGGAGAATGCCACGCTGGTGCCCGGTTTTAACTGCACTTTTTCAGCTATCGCTTTTTGCAGATCGTGAACCACCGACACCATGTCACGATCGCGGGCATCGATATAAATCCAGCTCGTCGGGCGCGCATTCTCGGTTTTCAGCATCGACGGTCCGGTAGAGACTTTAACGTCGGCCACGTCTGCCAGGGTGATTTGCTGCTTCATCGGCGTGAGGATCGGCAACTGGCGCAGTGCCTGCGGGCTATCGCGCCAGCTTTGCGGATAACGCAGATTAATTGGATAACGAGCAATCCCTTCCACCGTTTCGCCAACCATCGCCCCGCCCACCGCAGATGTCACAAACAATTGCACATCCGCCACCGTCATACCGTAACGCGCGGCTTTTTCACGGTTAATCTCAACGTTGATATAGCGCCCACCTTCCAGCCGCTCGGCAAGAGCAGAAGCTACGCCTGGCACCGTTCGCGCCACTTCTTCAATTTGCTCCGCCATCGTGTCGATATCCGCCAGCACAGTGCCGGAAACTTTAATGCCGATAGGGCTTTTAATGCCAGTCGAGAGCATATCGATACGGTTACGAATTGGCGGCACCCACAGATTCGCCAGCCCCGGCAGACGCACGGTGTTATCCAGTTCCTCAATGATTTTGTCCATCGTCATGCCTGGCCGCCACTGATCTTGTGGCTTAAGCTGGATAGTCGTTTCTACCATCTCCAGTGGAGCTGAATCGGTGGCGGTTTCCGCTTTCCCGGTTTTGCCAAATACCCGCGCCACTTCCGGTACGCTCATAATCAGCTTGTCGGTTTTTTGCAGCATGCTCGCCGCCTCTGCTGCGGAAATCCCCGGCAGCGTCGATGGCATATACAACAAGTCGCCTTCATTGATCTGCGGTAAAAATTCCCCGCCAACTTTATTGAGCGGCCAGAGTACCGTCAGCACCGAAAGCGCTGCCACCAACAGCGTGGTTTTCGGCCAGTGCAGTACTTTCAGCAACAGCGGATGATAAACACGAATCAAAAAGCGATTGAGCGGGTTACTGCTTTCCGGCGGAATTTTGCCACGGATCCAGTAGCCCATCAGGATCGGGATCACTACGATCGCCAGTAGCGCCGCGCCCGCCATCGCATAGGTTTTGGTGAACGCCAGCGGGCCAAACAGACGACCTTCCTGCCCTTCCAGGGTGAAGATCGGGATAAACGACAGCGTGATAATCAGCAGACTGATAAACAGCGCCGGCCCCACTTCAACAGATGCATCGGTAATCACCTGCCAGCGCGTTTTATTATCCAGCGTGGCGTCAGGATGCTGGTGCTGCCACTCTTCCAGCCGTTTATGCGCATTCTCGATCATGACGATAGCGGCATCGACCATCGCCCCGACGGCAATCGCAATACCGCCCAGCGACATAATATTGGCGTTCAGTCCCTGAAAGTGCATGACAATAAAAGCAATACACAACCCCAGCGGCAACGAAATAATCGCCACCAGCGCCGAGCGCACATGCCAGAGAAACAGCGCACAGACTACCGCCACCACAATAAACTCTTCCAGCAACTTGCCACTGAGGTTGTCAATGGCGCGGTCAATGAGCTGGCTGCGATCGTATGTTGTAACTATCTCCACGCCTTCCGGCAGACTGCTTTTCAGCGTTTCCAGTTTGTCCTTCACGGCAGCGATCACTTCACGGGCGTTTTTGCCGGAACGCAGGATCACCACCCCGCCCGCCACTTCGCCTTCGCCGTTCAGTTCGGCAATGCCCCGGCGCATCTCCGGGCCAACCTGGACCTTCGCAACATCACGCAGATAAACGGGCACGCCATTTTCACTGGCTTTTAAAACGATGTGATTAAAGTCGTCGAGCGTTTGCAGATATCCGCTGGCGCGCACCATATATTCCGCTTCCGCCAGTTCGATCGACGAACCGCCCGCTTCCTGGTTTGAAGCATCCAGCGCGCTTTTTACTTCGGCGAGACTGATGCCATACTGCGCCAGGCGCTGAGGATCGATAACCACCTGATACTCTTTCACCACACCGCCCACCGACGCCACTTCCGCAACGTCAGGGATGGTTTTTAGCTCATATTTGAGAAACCAGTCCTGCAATGAGCGTAAATCGGCCAGATCGTGCTTACCGCTGCGATCTACCAGTGCATATTCATAGATCCAGCCAACGCCCGTGGCGTCTGGCCCCAGCTCGGCGCTGACTCCCGCAGGCAGCTTCCCCTGTACCTGATTGAGGTACTCCAGCACCCGCGAGCGCGCCCAGTACGGATCGGTGCCATCTTCAAAAATGACATACACATAAGAGTCGCCAAACTGCGAGAAACCGCGCACTGTCTTCGCGCCAGGTACCGACAACATGGTGGTGGTTAGCGGATAAGTCACCTGATTTTCAACGATTTGCGGTGCCTGACCGGGATAGCTGGTTTTAATAATCACCTGTACATCAGAGAGATCCGGCAGCGCATCCACTGGCGTGTTAATGATGGTCCAGGTGCCCCAGATGCTCAGAAACAACGCGCCCATCAGCACCAGAAAACGGTTCGCCACCGAGCGACGAATAATCCATTCAATCATTGGTTATTCCCTCAATGCGCATGGGTAGCACTTTCAGAGCGCATCCGCTCCAGTGCGCCAGAAATATTGGCTTCAGAATCAATCAGGAACAGGCCGCTGGAAACCACCTTTTCACCTTCCGCCAGACCAGAGCGTAACGCGGTGACGCCTTGCGATGCCTGGAAAACGGCAACGCGTTTCGGTACAAAGCGCCCGTCAGCATCAACGGTAATCACCCGCTGTTCGTTGCCGGTATCAATCAGCGCCTGTGACGGAATGAGCAGCATCGGTTCGCTGGCGGTATTGAGTTGCAACCAGGCGTTCATGCCCGGTTTTAGCGCCTCGTCGGCGTTGTCGACTTCCAGACGCAGTTGTAGCGTGCGGGTCGCGGCATCCACGCCGGGTAGCAGGGTCCATTTGCGAATGGTGAGTGTTTTATCCGGTCGCGCCGGAACGGTGAGGGTAAACTGCGAGGCATCTTTCACCAGCCAGGCGATGGACTCCGGGATCGCAGCAGTGACCCACACCGGGTCCATACCCTGAATTTTCGCGACCACGTTATCTTTGGCGATATTCATTCCCGCGCGCAGATCAAACGCGGTGATCACGCCATCAATGGGCGCTTTGAGCGTAAAGCGAGTCTGGATTTTTTGCGTGGCGATCAGGCGGCGAATATCCGCCTCCGGCATTCCCGCCAGTCTCAGCCGCTCAAGAATGCCTTCAGTCTGGGTCGCCGTACCGCCGGTTTCGCGCAGCAGTAAATACTCACTCTGCGCTTCCACCCAGTCGGGAATGGTCAGGTCGAGAAGCGGTGTGCCCTTTTGTACTTTATCGCCCACGGTAAGCGGATACACCTTGTCGATAAACCCGGCAGCGCGAGCCTGCACAATGGCATACTGATACTCGTTGTAACTGACATTCGCCGGGAAACTCTGGGCAAAAGTCAGCGGCCCGCGCGTGACGGTCGCCGTTTTCACCCCCAGATTCTGCGTCTGGGTCGGGTCAATGCGTACACCAGACGCAGAACTCTCTTCATCGGCATATTTCGGCACCAGATCCATATCCATAAACGGCGATTTACCTGGTTTATCGAACCGCGTATTGGGATACATCGGGTCGTACCAGAATAAGATTTTACGTTCTGCGGTCGGCGTTTTTTCTGCGGGCGGTTCAGCCTTTGCAAACCAGGTAAAACCTGCCGCAGAAATAATACCGCCCGCGATCATGCTGCCGATAATAAGCGCGATTTTTTTCATCTCATTAAACCTGGGTTACTGGCTGACTTTAATATCCTGTAATAAAGAAAGGTTGCCCTGCTGGACAAAATTAAACGCCACTTTGTCGCCGGTTTTAATTTCGCTCATTTTCGTCTGCGGGGTGATGGTAAAGCGCATGGTCATCTCCGGCCAGTTCACGGCAGCAATCGGATCGTGATGGATGGTGATTTTTTTGCTTTCCAGATCAACACCTTTTACCACGCCAGTGGCGCTAATAACCTGTGGCTGTGCTTCGCTCATGGATTCATGATGATGTTCGTTAGCCTGGGCATTAAAGCCAATAACGGTAAACAGACTAAACATTGCGACTTGCAGTGCTTTTTTCATTTATTCTCTCCTGGAGTTAAAAATTATTGCTGCCAACCGCCGCCTAAGGCGGTATATAAAGAAATTTCGTTAACCTGACGGGCATAATTCAGGTCAAGTAAAGTTTGTCGGGTTGCAAATAAAGAACGCTCGGCATCCAGCACTTCCAGATAACTTACTGCGCCGTGCTGATATAATGCCCGCGCCCGTTGCAAAGTAATTTTCAGCGATGCCAGATAACGCTGCTGGGCGCTGATTTGATCGTTCAGGCTTTGACGTAATGCCAGCGCATCTGCCACTTCTTTAAAGGCATTCTGGATTTTCTGTTCATAATTCACCACCGACTGCTGCTGGCGAATTTCGGCGATATCCAGATTGGCCTGGTTGCGTCCGGCATTAAAAATGGGGATCTCAATTTTGGGTATAAAATTCCACATCCCGCTGCTGGCGTTAAATAATGACGACAGATCGCTACTGGCGGTCGATATTCCGCTGGTCAGGCTGATAGACGGGAAAAATGCCGCGCGTGCAGCGCCAATATTGGCATTAGCCGCCATTAACGCGTGTTCAGCTTCCATAATATCAGGGCGCTGCAATAAGATTTGCGACGGCAAGCCCGCCGGTAATTTAACGCTTTGCAGGCTGTCGCTGTTTACTGTCTGCGCTTGCGGCAGCTTGCCGTAGCTTCCCAATAACAGTTGCAATGCATTATTCGCCTGCGCCAGTTCCCCCTGACGTTTAGCGATGTCGCTGCGGGTACTTTCTATCACCCCGCGAGCCTGTTCTAGCGCCAGAACATTGCTGCTACCGGTCAACAGTTGTTTTTCGACAAATGCATATGACTGCTGATAATTACGCAGCGTTTCTTCGGCTATTTGCAATTGCGCATACGCCAGTTGCTGATTGAAATAGCTTTGCGCGACATTAGAAACCAGCAGAATATGCACCGCGCGCTGAGCTTCCTCAGTAGCTAAATAATTTTGACGCTCGGCTTCGCTCATGTTCTTTAAGCGCCCGAAAAAATCGAGGTCAAAGCTGGCGTTAAGGCCGGTCGAAAACTCCCGTGTCGTGGCGGTATTCCCTTTAAGATTACCGCTCCAGCTGCCGCTGCCCTCGCCATTGAGCTGTGGGTAGCGGTCGGCATCGGTCAGACGATATTGCGCCCGTGCCTCCTGCACTTTCAGCGCCGCCATGCGCAAATCCCGGTTATTCACCAACGCCTCGCTAATCAGCGTCTTCACCTGATTATCAACAAAAAAGGTGCGCCAGCCCGCGTTCTGGTAGTTATCTGCTGCGTTAACCAGGCCGTTCTGGCTGAGTGAGAACTGCTGCGGCACGGGCATTGCCGGACGCTGATAATCCGGTGCCAGTGAACAACCGGTTAGCGCAAGGGCCACACAAAATGGCAGAAGTTTACAAGGAGACATAGGCTCATAATTTCTGGTGATTTTATGCCGCCAACTTTACTCGCCAGGCTCTGATTTTCCGGTGACAGGAAAATGACAAAATTGTCATTTTGCCAATAAGCGATTGCCATCTGATCCCGCTACTCTAGAATTGCCCGGGCAACATGCGGAGGAAATATGAAACTGTTGATTGTCGAAGATGAAAAGAAAACCGGAGAATACTTGACCAAAGGGTTAACCGAAGCCGGTTTTGTGGTCGATTTGGCCGACAACGGGCTGAATGGCTACCATCTGGCGATGACCGGTGATTATGATCTGATAATCCTCGATATTATGCTGCCGGACGTGAACGGCTGGGATATCGTGCGCATGTTGCGTTCCGCCAATAAGGGGATGCCGATTCTGTTGCTTACCGCGCTTGGCACCATTGAACATCGCGTCAAGGGGCTGGAGTTGGGGGCGGATGACTATCTGGTTAAGCCGTTCGCTTTTGCTGAACTGCTGGCGCGGGTGCGCACTCTACTGCGGCGCGGGGCGGCGGTGATTATCGAAAGTCAGTTTCAGGTTGCCGATCTGATGGTCGATCTCGTCAGCCGCAAAGTCACCCGTAGCGGCACGCGCATCACGTTGACCAGTAAAGAATTTACTTTGCTGGAGTTTTTCCTCCGCCATCAGGGTGAAGTGCTGCCCCGCTCGCTTATCGCCTCGCAGGTGTGGGACATGAATTTCGACAGCGACACTAACGCCATTGATGTGGCGGTGAAGCGGCTACGCGGCAAAATCGACAACGACTTTGAGCCGAAGCTGATTCAGACCGTGCGCGGCGTGGGCTATATGCTTGAGGTGCCGGATGGTCAGTAAGCCATTTCAGCGCCCGTTTTCGCTGGCAACCCGTCTGACCTTTTTTATCAGCCTGGCCACCATCGCGGCGTTTTTCGCCTTTGCATGGATCATGATCCACTCGGTAAAAGTGCATTTTGCCGAGCAGGATATTAATGATTTAAAAGAGATTAGCGCCACCCTTGAACGGGTACTTAATCACCCTGACGAAACGCAAGCCCGACGCTTAATGACGCTGGAAGATATCGTCAGTGGTTATTCCAACGTGTTGATTTCTCTGGTAGATAGCCACGGTAAAACGGTGTATCACTCCCCCGGTGCGCCGGATATCCGCGAGTTTGCACGTGATGCCATACCCGATAAAGACGCTCGGGGCGGCGAGGTGTATCTCCTTTCCGGCCCGACAATGATGATGCCAGGCCACGGTCACGGACATATGGAACACAGCAACTGGCGGATGATTAACTTGCCGGTTGGCCCGCTGGTGGACGGCAAACCGATTTATACGCTCTACATCGCGCTGTCTATCGATTTTCATCTTCATTACATTAATGATTTGATGAATAAACTTATTATGACCGCATCGGTAATCAGCATTCTGATCGTCTTTATCGTGCTGTTGGCGGTACATAAAGGTCACGCGCCGATCCGCAGCGTCAGCCGTCAAATCCAGAACATTACCTCGAAAGATCTCGACGTTCGCCTCGATCCACAGACCGTGCCCATTGAACTCGAACAACTGGTGCTGTCGTTCAACCATATGATCGAGCGTATTGAGGATGTCTTTACCCGCCAGTCCAATTTCTCAGCGGATATCGCCCACGAAATTCGTACACCAATTACGAATCTCATAACGCAAACGGAAATCGCCCTCAGCCAGTCGCGCAGCCAGAAGGAGCTGGAAGATGTGCTCTACTCTAATCTCGAAGAGCTGACGCGAATGGCGAAAATGGTCAGCGATATGTTGTTTCTCGCCCAGGCCGATAACAACCAGTTAATCCCCGAAAAGAAAATGCTCAACCTGGCGGATGAAGTCGGCAAAGTGTTCGATTTTTTCGAGGCGTTAGCGGAAGATCGCGGCGTGGAGTTGCGGTTTGTTGGTGACGAGTGTCAGGTTGCGGGCGATCCGCTGATGTTGCGTCGGGCGTTAAGCAACCTACTTTCTAATGCCCTGCGTTATACGCCAACCGGAGAGACAATTGTCGTGCGCTGCCAGACGGTCGATCACCTGGTGCAAGTTACCGTCGAAAACCCTGGTACGCCCATTGCGCCTGAGCACTTACCGCGATTGTTTGACCGTTTCTACCGCATTGATCCTTCCCGCCAGCGAAAAGGCGAAGGTAGCGGTATTGGCCTGGCGATAGTGAAATCGATTGTTGTCGCGCATAAAGGCACGCTTGCGGTAACGTCAGATGCGCGGGGAACAAGGTTTGTTATCATATTACCCGCTTAATCCTTCAGCAAACGGCAACTTTTATAACCAGTGTAAAAATAACGTGCCGCAATAATCCTACCTATTAATGATAAAAAGCTGTCACAATTCATAAAAAACTTTAATATACGCCACCCTAAACATAACCAGCGTTAATGTAAGGTTTTTGTGTGGACTGGCTTCTTGATGTTTTTGCTACCTGGCTCTACGGCTTAAAAGTAATCGCGATAACGTTAGCGGTCATCATGTTCATCAGCGGGCTGGACGATTTTTTTATTGATGTCGTCTACTGGGTACGCCGCATTAAACGCAAGTTGAGTGTTTATCGCCGCTACCCGCGAATGAGTTACCGCGAACTGTATAAACCAGATGAAAAACCGTTAGCGATTATGGTTCCGGCGTGGAATGAAACGGGCGTCATCGGCAATATGGCCGAGCTGGCGGCGACCACGCTCGACTACGAAAACTATCATATCTTTGTTGGCACCTACCCCAACGACCCCGATACTCAGCGTGATGTTGACGAAGTGTGCGCTCGCTTCCCGAACGTGCATAAGGTAGTCTGCGCGCGTCCTGGCCCCACCAGCAAAGCCGACTGTCTGAACAACGTGCTGGACGCCATCACCCAATTTGAACGTAGCGCCAATTTCGCTTTTGCTGGTTTTATTCTGCATGACGCCGAAGATGTGATTTCACCGATGGAATTGCGTCTGTTCAACTATCTGGTCGAGCGTAAAGATCTGATTCAGATCCCAGTGTATCCGTTCGAACGCGAATGGACGCACTTCACCAGCATGACTTACATTGATGAGTTTTCAGAACTGCATGGCAAAGATGTTCCGGTGCGTGAAGCCCTCGCCGGACAGGTGCCCAGCGCAGGCGTCGGCACCTGTTTCAGCCGCCGCGCCGTGACCGCTCTGTTAGCTGACGGTGACGGTATTGCTTTCGACGTGCAGAGTCTGACTGAAGATTACGATATTGGCTTCCGCCTGAAAGAAAAAGGTATGACGGAAATTTTTGTCCGTTTTCCGGTGGTGGACGAAGCCAAAGAACGCGAGCAGCGTAAATTTTTACAGCACGCACGGACGTCAAACATGATCTGCGTGCGCGAATATTTCCCCGATACCTTTTCGACTGCGGTTCGACAAAAATCTCGCTGGATCATCGGCATTGTTTTCCAGGGCTTTAAAACCCACAAATGGACCTCCAGCCTGACGCTGAACTACTTTCTCTGGCGCGACCGCAAAGGGGCAATCAGTAACTTTGTCAGCTTCCTCGCGATGCTGGTGATGATCCAGCTTTTGCTGTTACTGGCGTATGAAAGTTTGTGGCCCGATGCCTGGCATTTCCTTTCTATTTTCAGCGGCAGCGCATGGTTAATGACCCTGCTGTGGCTAAACTTTGGTTTGATGGTTAACCGCATCGTGCAGCGGGTGATTTTTGTCACTGGCTACTACGGTCTGACGCAGGGGCTGCTATCTGTCCTGCGTCTTTTCTGGGGTAACCTGATTAACTTCATGGCCAACTGGCGCGCGTTAAAACAGGTACTTCAACACGGCGATCCGCGTCGAGTGGCGTGGGATAAAACAACGCATGACTTCCCCAGCGTGACTGGCGATACCCGCTCGTTGCGCCCGTTAGGTCAAATCCTGCTGGAAAATCAGGTCATCACTGAAGAACAACTCGATACAGCACTGCGTAATCGCGTCGAAGGTCTACGCCTGGGCGGTTCAATGCTGATGCAGGGGCTGATTAGCGCCGAGCAACTGGCACAGGCGCTGGCAGAGCAAAACGGCGTGGCGTGGGAATCCATCGATGCCTGGCAGATCCCTTCCTCGCTGATTGCCGAAATGCCGGCCTCCGTGGCGCTGCATTATGCGGTACTGCCGCTGCGTCTGGACAATGATGAGTTAATTGTCGGCAGTGAAGATGGTATTGACCCGGTTTCGCTGGCGGCCCTGACGCGTAAAGTCGGACGCAAAGTGCGTTACGTCATTGTTCTGCGGGGACAAATTGTCACCGGATTACGCCACTGGTATGCACGCCGACGCGGTCACGATCCGCGGGCAATGTTGTACAATGCAGTTCAGCATCAGTGGCTCACGGAACAGCAGGCCGGTGAAATCTGGCGGCAATATGTGCCGCATCAGTTCCTGTTCGCCGAAATACTGACCACGCTCGGTCATATTAATCGTTCAGCAATTAACGTGTTGTTATTGCGCCATGAACGCAGTTCTCTGCCGCTCGGCAAGTTTTTGGTCACCGAAGGCGTTATCAGCCAGGAAACGTTGGATCGCGTCCTGACAATTCAACGCGAATTACAAGTTTCGATGCAATCACTATTACTCAAAGCAGGTTTAAACACAGAAAAGGTTGCGCAACTGGAGTCCGAAAATGAAGGAGAATAACCTTAATCGCGTCATCGGATGGTCTGGTTTACTGCTGACGTCTTTATTGAGTACCAGCGCACTCGCAGACAATATCGGCACCAGCGCAGAAGAGCTGGGGCTGAGCGATTATCGCCATTTTGTTATTTATCCCCGTCTCGACAAGGCGCTGAAGGCACAGAAAAATAACGACGAAGCAACCGCCATCCGCGAATTTGAATATATACACCAACAGGTGCCGGATAATATTCCACTAACTTTATACCTTGCGGAAGCCTATCGCCATTTTGGTCATGATGACCGGGCGCGGCTATTGCTTGAGGATCAACTGAAACGTCACCCAGGAGATGCCCGACTTGAGCGCAGTCTGGCGGCTATTCCAGTTGAAGTGAAAAGCGTTACGACTGTTGAAGAACTGCTTGCCCAGCAAAAAGCGTGCGACGCTGCGCCGACCCTGCGTTGTCGCAGTGAAGTTGGGCAGAATGCCCTGCGGCTGGCACAATTACCTGTCGCCAGAGCGCAACTGAACGATGCGACGTTTGCTGCATCGCCGGAAGGAAAAACGCTGCGAACCGATCTGCTGCAACGCGCAATCTACCTGAAACAATGGTCCCAGGCAGATACGCTATACAATGAAGCACGCCAGCAGAACACATTAAGCGCGGCAGAACGCCGCCAGTGGTTTGATGTGCTTCTTGCCGGGCAGCTGGACGATCGGATCCTGGCGCTGCAATCACAGGGGATCTTCACCGATCCGCAGTCATATATTACTTACGCGACCGCGCTGGCTTATCGTGACGAAAAAGCACGCCTCCAGCGTTATCTCATTGAAAATAAGCCGCTGTTTACCACGGACGCACAAGAGAAAAGTTGGCTCTATCTGTTATCTAAATACAGCGCCAACCCCGTTCCGGCGTTGGCGAATTATACGGTACAGTTTGCCGATAACCGCCAGTATGTTGTTGGCGCGACGCTACCGGTGCTGTTAAAAGAAGGTCAGTACGACGCAGCGCAAAAACTGCTCGCCACCCTCCCCGCCAATGAAATGCTTGAGGAGCGTTATACCGTTAGCGTAGCGACCCATAACAAGGCTGAAGCTCTGCGTCTGGCACGATTGCTGTATCAGCAAGAACCGGCAAATCTTACCCGCCTGGATCAACTGACCTGGCAACTGATGCAGAACGAGCAGTCACGCGAAGCTGCCGATTTATTGCTGCAACGCTATCCTTTCCAGGGCGATGCGCGTGTCAGCCAGACGTTAATGGCGCGACTGGCGTCTCTGCTGGAAAGTCATCCTTACCTGGCAACGCCGGCGAAGGTGGCGATTTTATCGAAACCCTTACCGCTGGCGGAGCAACGTCAGTGGCAAAGTCAGTTGCCGGGTATTGCAGATAATTGCCCGGCTATAGTTCGCTTGCTGGGCGATATGTCGCCTTCCTACGATGCCGCCGCCTGGAACCGTCTGGCAAAGTGTTATCGGGACACGCTACCCGGTGTGGCGTTGTATGCATGGCTTCAGGCCGAACAACGACAACCGAACGCCTGGCAACATCGTGCGGTAGCCTATCAGGCGTATCAGGTTGAGGACTACGCCACCGCACTGGCGGCCTGGCAGAAAATCAGTCTTCACGACATGAGCAATGAGGATCTGCTTGCTGCTGCCAATACCGCCCAGGCGGCAGGAAATGGCGCAACTCGCGATCGCTGGCTTCAGCAGGCAGAACAACGTGGGCTGGGAAACAATGCCCTCTACTGGTGGCTGCATGCGCAACGTTACATTCCTGGTCAGCCGGAACTCGCACTGAACGATCTCACGCGCTCAATCAATATTGCGCCTTCTGCCAACGCTTACGTTGCGCGGGCGACAATTTATCGCCAACGTCATAATGTCCCGGCGGCGGTGAGTGATTTGCGCGCCGCGCTGGAACTGGAACCGAATAATAGCAACACCCAGGCAGCGCTCGGTTACGCCTTGTGGGATAGCGGTGATATCGCACAGTCGCGGGAAATGCTCGAACAGGCGCATAAAGGGCTACCGGACGATCCGGCACTTATCCGACAACTGGCCTACGTGAACCAGCGTCTGGATGACATGCCTGCGACGCAGCACTACGCCCGGCTGGTGATTGATGACATTGATAATCAGGCGCTGATAACCCCACTGACCCCAGAGCAAAATCAGCAACGCTTCAATTTCCGCCGTCTGCATGAGGAGGTCGGTCGCCGCTGGACGTTCAGTTTCGATTCTTCTATCGGCTTGCGTTCCGGCGCAATGAGTACCGCTAACAATAATGTCGGCGGCGCAGCGCCAGGGAAAAGCTATCGTAGCTACGGGCAACTGGAAGCCGAGTATCGCATCGGACGCAATATGCTGCTGGAAGGCGACCTGCTCTCGGTTTACAGCCGTGTATTTGCCGATACCGGAGAAAACGGGGTGATGATGCCGGTGAAAAATCCGATGTCCGGCACCGGTCTGCGCTGGAAGCCGCTGCGCGATCAGATCTTTTTCCTCGCCGTCGAACAGCAGTTGCCGCTGAACGGCCAAAATGGTGCATCCGATACCATGCTGCGCGCCAGCGCCTCATTCTTTAATGGCGGCAAATACAGCGACGAATGGCACCCGAACGGTTCAGGCTGGTTTGCCCAAAACCTGTACCTCGATGCAGCGCAATATATCCGCCAGGATATTCAGGCGTGGACGGCAGATTATCGCGTCAGCTGGCATCAGAAGGTAGCTAACGGACAGACTATTGAGCCTTACGCTCACGTTCAGGACAACGGCTATCGTGATAAAGGCACTCAGGGCGCGCAGCTTGGCGGTGTCGGGGTCCGCTGGAATATCTGGACCGGCGAGACGCACTACGACGCCTGGCCGCACAAAGTCAGTCTCGGCGTCGAGTATCAACATACCTTTAAGGCGATTAATCAACGTAACGGAGAGCGCAACAATGCGTTTCTCACCATTGGAGTGCACTGGTAAATGCGTAAGTTCATTTTCGTATTGCTGACACTGCTTTTGGTCAGCCCTTTTTCCTTTGCGATGAAAGGTATTATCTGGCAACCACAAAACCGTGATAGTCAGGTTACCGATACCCAGTGGCAGGGGCTGATGAGTCAGTTACGTTTGCAAGGCTTCGATACCCTGGTTTTGCAATGGACTCGTTACGGCGATGCATTCACCCAGCCAGAACAGCGCGCGTTATTGTTTAAGCGTGCCGCAGCTGCGCAACAGGCTGGCCTGAAGCTGATTGTCGGGCTGAATGCCGATCCGGAATTTTTTATGCACCAGAAACAGTCGTCTGCAGCGCTGGAAAGCTATCTTAACCGCCTGCTGGCTGCCGATCTCCAGCAAGCCAGATTATGGAGCGCCGTACCTGGCGTAACGCCGGATGGCTGGTACATCAGCGCGGAAATTGACGACCTGAACTGGCGCAGCGAAGCCGCCCGTCAGCCTTTGCTAACATGGTTAAACAACGCGCAGCGGTTGATTAGCGATGTTTCAGCAAAACCGGTTTATATCAGTAGTTTTTTCGCCGGAAACATGTCGCCCGATGGCTATCGCCAACTGCTGGAACACGTTAAAGCAACCGGCGTTAATGTCTGGGTACAGGATGGCAGCGGCGTGGATAAACTGACCGCTGAACAGCGTGAACGCTATCTACAGGCCAGCGCCGATTGCCAAAGCTCCGCCCCAGCAAGCGGCATTGTTTATGAACTGTTTGTCGCCGGCAAAGGCAAAACCTTTACAGCGAAACCGAAACCGGACGCAGAAATTGCCTCGCTGTTAGCGAAACGTTCCTCTTGCGGTAAAGACACGCTCTATTTCTCTCTGCGCTATTTGCCCGTCGCGCACGGCATTCTCGAGTATTAAATCTCCTCCAGGTAAGTCGGGTACGACCTGGCTTACCTCTTTCGCTCTCGTCAGAATTCCATCAAGATTAATTGCTAAAAAGCGTGCTAAAGAAAGAAGATCGTTATCGGCGAACGGGCCGATCACTCATGCAGGAAGCATAGATCCTTTGAGCGGAGTTTCTGATATCTGAGGAGTGCGAAATGCAATTGAGCAGCAGTGAACCTTGCGTGGTGATCCTGACCGAAAAAGAGGTAGAGGTAAGCGTCAATAACCATGCTACGTTTACCCTTCCGAAAAACTACCTGGCCGCCTTCGCGTGCAACAATAACGTCATTGAACTCTCAACGTTAAATCACGTATTAATCACCCACATCAACCGTAACATCATCAACGATTATCTGTTGTTTTTAAATAAGAACTTAACCTGTATAAAGCCCTGGTCGCGGCTGGCAACTCCGGTTATCGCTTGTCATAGCCGTACACCGGAAGTGTTCCGGCTAGCCGCCAACCACAGCAAGCAGCAACCCAGCAAACCCTGCGAAGCGGAGTTGACGCGCGCATTGCTTTTTACCGTATTGTCTAACTTTCTTGAGCAATCGCGGTTTATTGCCCTACTGATGTATATCTTACGCAGCAGCGTCCGCGACAGCGTCTGCCGCATTATTCAAAGCGATATTCAGCATTACTGGAATCTGCGAATTGTCGCCAGTTCGCTATGTTTAAGCCCCAGCCTGCTCAAAAAGAAATTAAAAAACGAAAATACCAGCTATAGCCAGATTGTCACAGAGTGTCGTATGCGTTACGCCGTACAGATGTTATTGATGGATAACAAAAATATCACTCAGGTAGCGCAATTATGTGGCTATAGCAGCACGTCGTACTTTATCTCTGTTTTTAAGGCGTTTTACGGCCTGACACCGTTGAATTATCTCGCCAAACAGCGACAAAAAGTGATGTGGTGAAGGGCAAAGCGGAAACGGATAAGACGGGGATAAATGAAGAAGAAATGGCGCGCCCTGCAGGATTCGAACCTGCGGCCCACGACTTAGAAGGTCGTTGCTCTATCCAACTGAGCTAAGGGCGCGTTGATACCGCAATGCGGTGTAATCGCGTGAATTATACGGTCAACCCTTGCTGAGTCAATGGCTTTTGATCTGGTTGCTGAACAAGTGAACGACCGCGTCTGATTTTCTGATTTATTTCGTTATAGCGGCAAACAAACGCACACCGCTGCGCGTCTGAATCAAGAAAACCCGTATTTTCATGTATCAAGTACAATTTCCCGCCCTAACGGAAAATTGTCCGATCCAATGAGACTGGTAACTATGAAACCAACGTCGGTGATCATTATGGATACTCATCCTATCATCAGAATGTCTATTGAAGTTCTGTTGCAAAAAAACAATGAATTGCAAATTGTCCTGAAAACGGATGATTATCGCATAACCATCGATTATCTCCGAACCCGTCCTGTTGATTTAATCATTATGGATATAGACTTGCCCGGAACAGACGGTTTTACCTTCCTGAAAAGGATCAAACAAATCCAGAGTACAGTGAAAGTATTATTTTTATCATCGAAATCAGAATGCTTTTATGCTGGCAGAGCGATACAAGCTGGTGCTAACGGTTTTGTCAGTAAATGCAATGATCAGAATGATATTTTTCATGCCGTTCAGATGATCCTCTCCGGATACACTTTTTTTCCCAGCGAAACGCTCAACTATATAAAAAGCAATAAATGTAGTACGAATAGTTCAACGGTCACTGTGCTATCTAATCGTGAAGTAACCATATTACGTTATCTGGTTAGCGGATTATCTAATAAAGAAATTGCCGATAAGTTATTACTTAGCAATAAAACAGTTAGTGCACATAAATCTAATATTTATGGCAAGCTAGGTTTGCATTCAATTGTAGAGCTTATCGACTACGCCAAATTATATGAATTAATATAATATTAATTATAATTGATCATAAATATCGCATCCGCTTTCGCCACACCAGGCTGAACACCGCTGGCTAACGCTCGATAATTGGCAAAAAAGTTTAGTGTGACATTGCCATTTGCATCAACTTCCTCAGTCGAGCTCGCCTCCCCCAGTGCGAGCCGGGAGCGATCGCTATTACGTAATTCGATGGCGACGGTTTGTGCCATTGCGGGATCATCCAGAGCCAGCAGGTTGGCATCAGATGCCGGCGTTCCCGTAAATAAAATCGCAACTGAACCCGGAGGACATCCCTCCAGCCGCAGGCTAAAAGGGACGAGTGCCGTGGTATCGCCAGCGCTCAGTAATTGTGTCGTAGGCCATCTGCCTAAATCTACCGTCTTATCCTTATCCGCTGTGTTTACGGTACAGGAGAAATCAACAACGTTACCGTGCAAATTGATATTAATCGTTCCTAAAGGGTCAACTGCCCATCCACTGGAACTCCACAGTAGCCCGCAGAAACAGCTAAAGAGTACTCTTCTCATTCTCCGTACCTCATTGATAATCGACGCGTAAATACCCCAGCGCGCTAAACGGCCCTTCGGTCGGTTTTTGACCGGTAATACTGATAGGCCAGGCGCGAAGTGTGACATTGGCTGCCGCAGCTGCATCCAGACGGAAAGGAATAACGCTATTGAGATCGTTAGGCGTGATCGGCGTATCGTTCTGATCGGCCACAATAAAACCTAAATCCTGATTGTCCGACACCATCGCCTGACCAGAAACGGCACTGGCTTCCAGACGCATTGTTAAATAAGCCTGCGCAGCAACATTCGTACATTTGATCGCAATGCTCTTGGTTTGCGGCATGACACCAGCTGGTCGATTCCCCGGCCCTGCCGCACTAAATAACGATGCGCCGATATCACCAAAATCAAATTCAACAATTTGCCCGGCATTTAATTCGCAGTTTTGCGGTACTTCAACCCGGCCACCAAAACTAATGGTATAAACAGGTGTAACCAACGGATCGTTAGGCGTTGATGTCACATACACGGTAAACATCACCTGTCTGGGGATCTCCACCATGTTAATAAAGGGACGAATAACCTTTAAACGAAATATCAAACGAGAATCCATCACCCCGAACGGAAGGTTTTGCGAAACGTTAGGATCTGTTCCCATACGAATATAATTTTGCGGAGGGAATTGAATATCCATCACGCTATCAACCAGACTCATCGCACCTAATAGATAATCATTTAATTGCATATATTTATAATTATCGATAGTTTCCTGAACAATAAAGTTGGTGACATAACTACGGTATGTATAATTCACCAGCGTGCCGGGTGGACAAATTGCTGATACACCTACCCAGCCGGATTTTTCCGGTAAAACAACAATCTGCCCTGGCTGGTTATTGGTGCTATTAAAGACATTTGAGAGATCATAGTGTTCATCTTCTGCTACGCCAGTACTATTTGCACAAACAGTAGCCCAGGATATGTTTGCCAGACACAAACATGCCATTGCCAATAATAATCTGCAGATTATCTTCATTGATAATTTCCTTTATGAGCCAGGATGTGTGCAAACTGCCGAAATAACAGTGACGGCTTGCTGTAAGCTTTGCTTCGGCAATACATAGTGCGCTATGCAGCGTGAGTTCGCGCCGTCTCCCCACTGAACCAGTAATTCACCAGACAATGGCGCACCGCTTAAATAAACTTGCCCGTCATCACCCACCATACTGGTTATTCCGGTACTGTTTTCCCGTACCGGTGATCCAAACGGCACCGGTTTTCCGCCCTGGGTAACGGTAATGAGCGCCCGCACGCCTATGCGGGTATCAAAATTGGCACGAACCAACGCGCCTTGCGTCGGCACAACGCTGCTAATATTTTTTTCAACATCGATGGAGTTCCCCATCGTATTGGTATCAAGCGCGATACGGTTATACCGATAAACCGTGGCATACGGCATCACCGCATAGCCGCGCCAGTCGGTTAAAATTCCAGTTTGATTTTCAATGCGTACACCTCCTGCGCCTGGCGCTTTAATCAAAACATTGGTATCCCCTAAAGGCTGGCTCAGCGTTATACCATTTTCATGCCCGACCACACCGCCAGACAGCTGCCAGTTAACGTCATGTTGATCGCGGTCGTAGTTATACCCGACCCCCAGCGTACCGTAAGCGGCCTGCCAGTTTGCCGTGGCGCTGCCCGTATACCCATTATTCGAGGTATCGCCCTGGCTTACGTGATAACTCAGGTTGTGGCCTTCCAGTAAGGTCCCACCAACGCCTGCCAGCCAGTTATTTTGCCCGTTGCTGTTACGGTTGGCGTTAAAGGAGGCATAAGCGCGGTCGAGCGCATTTTCCCGGGTGTAGCGACGTTTGGTCAGAACATTGAAAGGCACTGAAACATTAAGTCCGACAATACGTTCGTTATCGGGGATCCCTACAGATTCATTCCACGAAAATGAGAGTGAATAACTGATGCCAACCCAGCTGCTGGTATACCCCACCTGATACCAGGTATCTGAATCCGAAGTATTCCAGTATTTTTGATGGGTACCAGAAATATAAAGCGAGCCAAAGTCATTAAGTGATTGTGAAATATTTAACTGCAAACGGTCTTTACGACTAAAGCGTAAATTGTGGTAATTCACGATTATCGGTTCATCGCGATGCTCACCGTCATAATCGTAATCATATTCGTACCCCTCCATTCGACGATACGCAACATCATCAAGGGTATAAAAACCTTGTGTCGAATAGCGGTAACCCATTAACTGAAAATTGGTGCCGAAAGTGTTCATTGATTTCGCATAGAGGAAGCGAATGGAATCCCCCTCATGACGACTGTCGTCGGCTAACTGACTGCGCGCATGCGTTACATCCAGCGACACTGCGCCCCAGTTCCCGAGGTTGCGCCCCAGCCCTAACAAAAAGGCGGTGTAATTTGCAGATAATTGCGTCCCGCCGTAGGCAGTAAATTCCTGTGGTAAACCGCCGAGTGCCGTGCCCTGAAAAAAGAAAGGCGACGATTGCTGACTATTACCGCTACGAAAATCGCCCGCCGTCAGGTCAAATTTGAAACGCCCTTCGCGTTGTAAAATTGGCACTGTTGAATACGGAATAGTGTAATTCTGCTGATTACCATCGCGCTCGTCGATGGTGACGTCCAGATCGCCATTTGAAGATGTCGGGTGCAAATCTGTAATTTCAAAAGCACCGGGGGAAACATAGCTTTGATAGATAATAAAACCATTTTGCCGAATCGTTAGCTGGGCCGCCGTACGGGCAATCCCACGTACCGTTGGAGCAAACCCCTGCTGGCTATCAGGATACATATTATCGGAAGAATAAAGCCGTACACCTCGAAATCCAACGCCATCGAAAATATCACTCCCTGTATTACCGTCTCCCATTACCAGTTCACTTTTCAGCGGAATAATGGCGCGCTGTACCCAGGTGCCAATATTATTCCACTGTTCTGAATGATATCCATTTCCGCGAAAATAGTTCCAGGAACCATTGTTGCGTAAACGCCACGGGCCAATATTAATCCCGCTGAGTTCACTAAAAAAATAGCTATCGTTACCATTACCTCTGTTACCGGTGAAATTATAATTCAGGAGTAAAGCAGGAATACCTTCATCCCACTCTTCAGGCGGAATGTAACCGTGAGCGCTACTCAACAACGCTATCTGAGGAATAGTGATGTTCAGGCGCATCGCTGCAAAATCAAAGTTAATTGTGGCATCAGGTACAGCTTTCAGTAAATTGATGCATTTATTATTTTGCTGCTGGGCTAACTCGGGGAATGCACTGCTATTAAGGCCAATTCGTTCAAGGAGTGCCTGGTTAAAACAAGGCATTAACCCACCTGATTTATCACCTGTATTTACTGTCGTCGATTCAAATACGATATCCTGTGAACCAATGAACTCATCATTACGCCAGAGATCCACCCGATACACGCCCGCAGGTTGATGATTACCTCTCTCAAAGCGCGATAAATCAGCAACGGATGTGCCATTCTCTAATAAAAATGCCGGGTTGAAATAACTTTCCGCATAGCTTAAAAAGGAGGGTAAAATGGCAAGAGATGAATAACAAATTCCGGCCAGACACCAGGTATACCTCTGCGGAATATCCGTAGTAGTGGGTATTTTCATAATTAGCTCTGATATTGTCAGATGATTCGGTTAGTTTAAGTTCACTTCTCTGACCGGGGTTACTGAACCATAATCATTAACGGTCTGAAATTTCAGCTTTCCCTGCACTCCTGAGGGTAAGGGAATTTGTGAATTAACTCTGGGTGCAGCCATAGCATTCCCCAGTTTTTGGCTGCCCACTTGCAAGTTAACCAGGGTGACATAAAAAGGTGATGGATTATGAACATTGATATAGTTACCGGATCGCGAAAACTTGAGTGTGTCCGGCGCTTCTGCGGGTAATTCTTGTAATTGAATTGGACGGAGAAATAATTTCATGCGCGATAAAATCGCCAGTTGCAAAACATTCCTGCCGTTCAATGCATTTTTATCTACCGAAGGGATCGTCTTAACATTCATCCAGAACAGAGACTCACGATCTGCCGCCAGCGGTGGACCGGTGTAAATAATACGCAAAGTATTTTCGCTTTTGGGTTCACTAACAAACAGTGGCGGTGTAATGATGAATGACTTTTCTTTTACACCGCTGCTGTTTTCAATCCACGAATTGACCAGAAAGCGCTCATTGGTATGGCTATTTCTGATCCATACCGCAGTCTGTTTAGCATCAGCGGGATAAATAATACGCGTGGCACCTAATGCGATCCCTCCGGCAGCATGGGCGCTGGTCGAAATGATTAAATAAAATATAATGAGCATCAATAACTTTATTTTAGTCATCATAGTTAATACGCCTTGTGTATTCCTGACGGCAAAAATAAGGAGTATAAAGAAATGATTGCTTTGGTTTCTTACACACATCATTCCCTTTTCATTTAATAAAGCGGCATGATACAAAGTGAACATGATTTCGATTTACATTGCCACCATACCGCTTCAGACAACCGGTACATTACTTTGTTATAAGACGTGATATATAATTCAAAACAACGTGGTTTTGATTATTCGTATCTCATAATAAAAGTCGCGTCAGCATTTGCTTGCCCTGCTGATGCACTTGTACCGGTGCCTTTATAACGTGCAGAAAAATGAAGAACGTTGGTCCCGGGGATCAAGTTCTGGTTGGTTGAGAAGCTATTCCCATCAGGTTTGAGAATTGCGGATGTATTATCAAGTATTTCAATACCGACACCCGTTGCTGTTGTTGTATTAGTACTGGATGCAATGGCCAATAAATTATCATTGATTGCATCCGCCTGACCAGAAAATGCAACGGCAGCATTAGCGGCAACGACAGGATCGCAGTCGTTCAACTGTATAGTGAATGGAATTAATGCAGAGGTATTACCAACAGCATTGAAAATATCGGTACGATATTGACCGAGTGTGACAACCTGGTCTGCCGAGTCAGTATTCACTGAACAGGCAGCATTCACCAGTTCGCCTTCAAAGTGAATTGTACCGCCATCTACAACGGCAGCATAACTACCCGTAGCGGCGAATAGTGCGGCAGCCAGCGCAGACGAAATAAATCTTAATTTCATATATATTCCTTCAATCTCATTTATCGACTCCACATCCGTATATAACCGATTACTTTATTTAAGACACTGATAGTAGTAAAATTCCTTTTTATCCTCTAAGAATGTCTTAATTGAAAATATGCACTCTATTCTAAAAAATAGAGAGCCCCGTTAGATGAATATTTCCGCGCAAAATATATTCAACACAAATATAGACCTGAAGCGGTAAATTACCAGGCTGAAAATTCTTTTTATATTGTCAGGTATTTCTTAAATTATCTTAATCCTTAGACAAGGAAATAAATCAGTTCCAGATTTACAACGTCATCATGGACGAAAAATGAAGCTTTCAATCTCAGCGACGGTGCGCCTCACCTTCGCAAGAGGTCGCTTCACGCGATAAATCTGAAACGAAACCTGACAGCGCGCCCCGCTTCTGACAAAATAGGCGCATCCCCTTCGACCTACGTAACAGATGGAATCCTCTCTCTGATGGCAGCAAAGATTATTGACGGTAAAACGATTGCGCAGCAGGTGCGCTCTGAAGTTGCTCAAAAAGTTCAGGCGCGTATTGCAGCCGGACTGCGGGCACCAGGACTGGCCGTTGTGCTGGTGGGTAGTAACCCTGCATCGCAAATTTATGTCGCAAGCAAACGCAAGGCTTGTGAAGAAGTCGGGTTCGTCTCCCGCTCTTACGACCTCCCAGAAACCACCAGCGAAGCGGAGCTGCTGGAGCTTATCGATACGCTGAATGCCGACAACACCATCGATGGCATTCTGGTTCAACTGCCGTTACCGGCGGGTATTGATAACGTCAAAGTGCTGGAACGTATACACCCGGACAAAGACGTAGACGGTTTCCATCCTTATAACGTCGGTCGCCTGTGCCAGCGCGCGCCGCGTCTGCGTCCCTGCACCCCGCGCGGTATTGTCACGCTGCTTGAGCGTTACAACATTGATACCTTCGGCCTCAACGCCGTGGTGATTGGCGCATCGAATATCGTTGGCCGCCCGATGAGCATGGAACTGCTACTGGCAGGTTGCACCACCACCGTGACTCACCGTTTCACTAAAAATCTGCGTCACCACGTAGAAAATGCCGATCTACTGATCGTTGCCGTCGGCAAGCCGGGCTTTATTCCTGGTGACTGGATCAAAGAAGGCGCAATTGTGATTGATGTCGGCATCAACCGTCTGGAAAATGGCAAAGTTGTGGGCGACGTGGTGTTTGAAGACGCGGCTAAACGCGCCTCATACATTACGCCTGTTCCCGGCGGCGTTGGCCCGATGACGGTTGCCACGCTGATTGAAAACACGCTACAGGCGTGCGTTGAATATCATGATCCACAGGGTGAGTAACATGGCGACATTTTCTTTAGGTAAACATCCGCACGTTGAGCTGTGCGACTTGCTGAAACTGGAAGGCTGGAGCGAAAGCGGCGCACAGGCGAAAATCGCGATTGCCGAAGGCCAGGTGAAAGTCGACGGTGCGGTTGAAACGCGCAAACGCTGCAAAATCGTCGCCGGGCAGACAGTGAGTTTTGCAGGTCACAGCGTACAGGTTGTTGCCTGATCCCTTTCCCGGCCTGTATCAACAGGCCGGTTCTCTTTTCAGACTTTTGCCCTCTACGCCCCGTTCATCCATGCTGATAGCATCGACGTTTTGCCGAAGCGATCATCATGCCAACCGTTATTACGCACGCCGCCGTTCCCCTATGCATTGGTTTAGGGTTGGGTTCGAAAGCCATCCCACCGCGTCTGTTATTTGCCGGAATCGTCCTGGCGATGTTGCCTGATGCCGACGTATTATCGTTTAAATTTGGCGTTGCTTACGGCAACATTTTTGGTCATCGCGGGTTTACCCATTCGCTGGTGTTTGCGTTTGTTGTCCCGCTGTTATGTGTGCTGATTGGACGTCGATGGTTCAGGGCTGGGCTGATTCGCTGCTGGCTGTTTTTAACCGTCTCGTTGCTATCGCACAGCTTGCTGGATTCGGTAACCACTGGCGGTAAAGGGGTTGGCTGGCTGTGGCCGTGGTCAGATGAACTCTTTTTCGCTCCCTGGCAGGTGATTAAAGTCGCGCCGTTTGCATTGTCTCGTTACACCACGCCGTACGGGCATCAGGTGATTATTTCTGAATTGATGTGGGTGTGGTTGCCGGGGATGCTACTGATGGGAATGTTGTGGTGGCGCAGACGATAACCGGATGCGAAAACTCGCATCCGGCAATAGCGCAATTACTTACGACGCCAGGTGGTCCCTTGCGGGCCATCTTCCAGCACGATCCCCATCTCGTTAAGACGGTCACGCGCCGCATCTGCCGCCGCCCAGTCTTTCGCTTTACGGGCATCCAGACGCTGTTGAATTAACGCTTCAATCTCAGCCACTTCGCTGTCGTCTGCCTGCGCACCGCTTTGCAGGAACGCTTCCGGTTCTTGCTCCAGCAGGCCCAATACGGCAGAAAGTTTACGCAGGTGAGACGCCATTGCATTCGCCGCTGCCATATCTTCTGCTTTCAGACGGTTTACTTCACGCGCCATATCAAACAGTACGGAATAGGCTTCCGGGGTGTTGAAATCGTCGTTCATCGCCTCGATAAAGCGCGCTTCAAACGCTTCGCCACCGGCAGGCGCAACGGTTTTGTCTGTGCCGCGCAGCGCAGTGTAGAGACGTTCCAGCGCCGCACGCGCCTGTTTCAGGTTCTCTTCACTGTAGTTCAACTGACTGCGATAGTGACCCGACATCAGGAAGTAACGCACAGTTTCCGCATCGTAGTATTTCAGCACGTCACGCACGGTGAAGAAGTTACCCAGCGATTTGGACATCTTCTCGCGGTCAACCATCACCATACCGGAATGCATCCAGTAATTCACATACTGGCCATCGTGCGCACAGGTGGACTGGGCAATTTCGTTCTCGTGGTGCGGGAACATCAGGTCAGAACCGCCGCCGTGGATATCAAAGTGGTTACCCAGCTGCTTGCAGTTCATTGCCGAACACTCAATGTGCCAGCCAGGACGGCCCGCGCCCCACGGAGACGGCCAGCTCGGTTCGCCCTCTTTCGACATCTTCCACAGAACGAAGTCCATCGGGTTGCGTTTGTCGTCGACCACGTCAACGCGCGCGCCTGCCTGCAGCTGGTCGAGATCCTGACGCGACAGCACGCCATAAGTTGGATCGGTCGGGACGTCGAACATCACGTCGCCGTTGTCCGCCACATAAGCGTGACCTTTGGCGATCAGTTGTTCAGTGAGTTCAATAATTTCTGCGATATGGTGCGTCGCGCGCGGCTCCATATCCGGGCGCAAAATGTTCAAAGCATCAAAATCTTTGTGCATTTCGGCGATCATGCGATCCACCAGCGCCACAAAGCTTTCGCCATTTTCATTGGCGCGTTTGATGATTTTGTCGTCGATATCAGTAATGTTGCGCACATACTTCAGCTTATAGCCGAGGAAACGCAGGTAGCGCGCGACCACGTCAAAGGCAACAAAGGTACGCCCGTGACCGATATGACAGAGATCGTAAACGGTGATTCCACACACGTACATGCCGACTTCCCCGGCGTGAATAGGCTTAAATTCCTCTTTTTGGCGTGTCAGAGTATTGAAGATTTTTAGCATCGAAGATTCCGTTTAGACATGTGTGGGTAATTGAGTTGCGTATAATACCCATATTTCCCGCGCGAATCAGCATACATTGCGTGATGATCCGATCGTGCGGTTATGCTATAACACCCCCCTATATATGACCCGAACCGGGTTGAAGCACCAATCAAACGGAACAGGATGCAAAAATGGTTACTTTCCACACCAATCACGGCGATATTGTCATCAAAACTTTTGACGATAAAGCACCTGAAACAGTTAAAAACTTCCTGGACTACTGCCGCGAAGGTTTTTACAACAACACCATTTTCCACCGTGTAATCAACGGCTTTATGATTCAGGGCGGCGGTTTTGAACCTGGCATGAAGCAAAAAACCACCAAAGACCCGATCAAAAACGAAGCCAATAACGGTCTGAAAAATACCCGTGGTACGCTGGCAATGGCCCGTACTCAGGCACCGCACTCTGCAACTGCACAGTTCTTCATCAACGTAGTTGATAACGACTTCCTGAACTTCTCTGGCGAAAGCCTGCAAGGTTGGGGTTACTGCGTGTTTGCTGAAGTGGTTGAAGGCATGGACGTGGTAGACAAAATCAAAGGTGTTGCAACCGGTCGTAGCGGTATGCACCAGGACGTGCCAAAAGAAGACGTTATCATTGAAAGCGTGACCGTTAGCGAGTAATCGTGGCGACACTCTTTATTGCAGATCTTCATCTCTGCGTGGAAGAACCGGCGATCACCGCCGGTTTTCTGCGTTTTTTAGCGGGGGAAGCCCGCAAGGCCGACGCGCTGTATATTCTTGGCGATCTGTTTGAAGCGTGGATTGGCGACGACGATCCCAACCCACTCCATCGCCAGATGGCGGCAGCGATCAAAGCGGTGTCCGATTCCGGCGTTCCCTGTTATTTCATTCATGGCAACCGTGATTTTCTGCTCGGCAAACGCTTTGCCCGTGAAAGCGGCATGACGTTATTGCCGGAAGAAAAGGTGCTCGAACTTTATGGTCGTCGGGTGTTGATTATGCATGGCGACACGCTGTGCACCGATGACGCCGGTTATCAGGCTTTTCGCGCCAAAGTCCACAAGCCGTGGCTGCAAACGCTATTCCTCGCCCTGCCGTTGTTTGTGCGCAAACGCATTGCCGCGCGAATGCGAGCGAACAGCAAAGAAGCCAACAGCAGTAAATCGCTGGCGATCATGGACGTTAACCAAAACGCGGTGGTCAGTGCGATGGAAAAACATCAGGTGCAATGGCTGATTCACGGGCATACCCATCGCCCGGCAGTACATGAACTTATCGCCAATCAGCAACCTGCTTTCCGCGTCGTGCTGGGTGCCTGGCATACGGAAGGTTCAATGGTGAAAGTCACGGCGGATGACGTTGAGCTGATTCATTTTCCGTTTTAAATACCCGCAACTTTGCTGATTTCACAGCCACGCAACCGTTTTCCTTGCTCTCTTTCCGTGCTATTCTCTGTGCCCTCTAAAGCCGAGAGTTGTGCACCACAGGAGTTTTAAGACGCATGTCTTCCCGCAATAATCCGGCGCGTGTCGCCATCGTGATGGGGTCCAAAAGCGACTGGGCTACCATGCAGTTCGCCGCCGAAATCTTCGAAATCCTGAATGTCCCGCACCACGTTGAAGTGGTTTCTGCTCACCGCACCCCCGACAAACTGTTCAGCTTCGCCGAAAGCGCCGAAGAAAACGGTTATCAGGTGATTATTGCGGGCGCAGGCGGCGCGGCGCACCTGCCAGGTATGATTGCCGCCAAAACGCTGGTGCCGGTGCTGGGCGTGCCAGTACAGAGCGCCGCACTGAGCGGTGTCGATAGTCTCTACTCCATCGTACAAATGCCGCGCGGCATTCCGGTGGGTACGCTGGCGATTGGTAAAGCTGGCGCGGCAAACGCGGCGTTACTGGCAGCACAAATTCTTGCGACTCATGATAAAGAACTGCACCAGCGTCTGAATGACTGGCGCAAAGCCCAGACTGACGAAGTGCTGGAAAACCCGGACCCGCGAGGTGCGGCATGAAACAGGTTTGCGTCCTCGGTAACGGGCAGTTAGGCCGTATGCTGCGTCAGGCAGGCGAACCGTTAGGCATTGCTGTCTGGCCAGTCGGGCTGGACGCTGAACCGGCGGCGGTGCCTTTTCAACAAAGTGTGATTACCGCTGAGATCGAACGCTGGCCGGAAACCGCATTAACCCGCGAGCTGGCGCGCCATCCGGCCTTTGTGAACCGCGATGTGTTCCCGATTATTGCTGACCGTCTGACTCAGAAGCAGCTTTTCGATAAGCTCCACCTGCCGACCGCACCGTGGCAGTTACTTGCCGATCGCAGCGAGTGGCCTGCGGTGTTTGATCGTTTAGGTGAGCTGGCGATTGTTAAGCGTCGCACTGGTGGCTATGACGGACGCGGTCAATGGCGTTTACGCGCCGATGAAACCGAACAGTTACCGACTGAATGCTACGGCGAATGTATTGTCGAGCAGGGCATAAACTTCTCTGGTGAAGTGTCGCTGGTTGGCGCGCGCGGCTTTGATGGTAGTACCGTGTTTTATCCGCTGACGCATAACCTGCATCAGGACGGTATTTTGCGCACCAGCGTCGCTTTCCCGCAGGCCAACGCGCAGCAGCAGGCGCAGGCCGAAGAGATGCTGTCGGCGATTATGCAGGAGCTGGGCTATGTGGGCGTGATGGCGATGGAGTGTTTTGTCACCCCACAAGGTCTGCTGATCAACGAACTGGCTCCGCGTGTGCATAACAGTGGGCACTGGACGCAAAACGGTGCCAGCATCAGCCAGTTTGAGCTGCATCTGCGGGCGATTACCGATCTGCCGTTACCACAACCGGTGGTGAATAGTCCGTCGGTGATGATCAACCTGATTGGTAGCGATGTGAATTATGACTGGCTGAAACTGCCGCTGGTGCATCTGCACTGGTACGACAAAGAAGTCCGTCCGGGGCGTAAAGTGGGGCATTTAAATTTGACCGACAGCGACACATCGCGTCTGACCGCGACGCTGGAAGCCTTAATCCCGCTGCTGCCGCCAGAATATGCTAGCGGCGTGATTTGGGCGCAGAGCAAGTTCAGTTAATTGATGCTCATTTTCTTGCCGCATGCGGCGTGAACGCCTTATCCGGCCTACCGTTCCAACACCGACTGTAGGCCTGATAAGATGCGCCAGCATCGCATCAGGCATGGTGTGCCGATTGCCGGATGCGGCGTGAACGCCTTATCCGGCCTACCGTTCCGACACCGCCTGTAGACCTGATAAGACGCGCCAGCATCGCATCAGGCTAGATGTGCCAATTGCCTGGTGCCCATCACTACAGCGAAATACAGGTCCCCGCTTCGCCCGCCAGCGTCTCTTCAATTCGCGATAACGCCCCAATCCACGCGGGTTTACCACGGCTTCTGACATAGCCACTCACTGCCGTTACCTTCGGCCCCATCGAACCATCGGCTTTGGCAAGTGGCGCTAACTCATCCGGTGTGGCATGGCGAATGGCACGTTGCTGCGGCGTTCCCCAGTTTTCATATACCGCATCAGCATCGGTGAGGATCACCAGTCCATCGGCATTAATCTGCTCGGCGAGCAACGCAGCGGCGAGATCTTTATCAATCACTGCTTCACTCCCTACTCCGTCATCCGTCACAGGCACACCGCCGCCGCCACTGCAAATCACCACATGCCCCTCTTTGAGCAACAACTCGATGGCTTCGCTGTCGAGAATATTACGCGGTTGCGGAGACGCCACCACCCGGCGCAAATATTTACCATCACGTTTCATCTGCCAGCCGTAAGCAGCTTCCAGTGCCTCTTGTTCTTCTGGCTGATAAACCGGACCGATAAACTTCTCTGGCTGCAAAAACGCCGGATCATCAGGCGAAACCTCAATGCGCGTCAGCACCGTCGTGACAGGCGGCATCTGCGGCTGTGCGCTCAAGCTCTGCACCAGCATATAGCCAATCATCCCCTGGCTTTCCGCCACCAGCACATCCAGCGGATACGGTTCTACCTCTTTCCACGCCAGATTCTGTAACGCCAACAGCCCCACCTGTGGCCCGTTGCCGTGAACAATCGCCAGCCGATAAGAACGGGCCAGGCGCGCCAGCGCGGGTACAGCACTGGCAATATTGCGATATTGATTTTCTGCCGTCAGCGCCTCACCGCGCTGGAGTAAGGCGTTGCCCCCAAGAGCCACAACCAGTGTTTTCATGGTTTTCCTTGTAATAATTGTTGGCCAAGCCAGAACCCCAGCAGCGTATCGGCCCCTGACGTATGCCCCAGCGCCAGCAGCGAATCGATCGCCGCTGCGGTACGTTTCGGGCAACTCAGAGCATGAACAAAGTGCAGGAGTGGCGAGGCGAAATATCCTTGCGCGGCATAACGTAAATAACTGACGCTCACCGCTGTGGTAACGAGTTGAAGATTGTCGGAACAGGCAAAAAACGGGCGACCGGAGCGCGCATCTAAAGCGCCATAATACCAGGCCGCCAGCAGCATTCCGCTCAGCGTGTCATCATGACTTGGCGTTAATCCTGGGCCTTTACCCAGCCAGTGCCGCCAGTCGGTCTTAACGCCATTGAGCGCGGCCTGAAAACAGTGACGAAACTGGCGTAACTCAGCAGGCAGCGGATCGCTTGCCGCCATCGCCAGTGGCCCGAAAAGCCCGGTTTCCTCCGCGCGTTGCATCCATGCAGCTGCAAGCGGTTGAGGATGCGCAGGCGGCGTAATACGCAGCAAACAATAACGCTGTGGCTGTTTAACCGTGAAACGTCCGAGGCGAATGCCTTGAGCCACAACCTGTGGTCGTTCATTGCCGCATAATCCACCGCATAACGCATCGAATTGCGCGCGGCGAAGCACCCATCCTCCGGGGCCGAAACCACTCCCCTGACGATGCAGCGTTAACAGTTCGCCGCTTTCCGTCATCAGGTTAATCGCCCGCCGCCAGATGCCCGCTAACCGCCAGGACTGGCAATAATTCGGTGCACTACGGCTGGCAAGCAGAGGATGGATGATCGTCATTGCGCGTTCCTCAACCAATACCCATGCTTTCAGCCAGAGCTTCCAGCGCCTGTTCAAAGCACGCCAGCGGTGCCCGCACGGTGCCTGCACCAATCTGCCCGATCCCCGCCTCTTTATGGGCGATACCCGTATTGATGAGTGGTGTAATGCCGGTTTCTACCACGCGACGAATATCCAGCCCCAGACACGCGCCCTGGAAATCCCAGCCAGGGATCTGCAACTGCATATTGCGTTCAAGGAAGATTTCTGCCATCTCTTCAGATACTGCTCTGGCTGCTTCCATACCACCCGCACCGACAAAGCGTGTTACGCCAGGGGCGGCGATCATTGCCGCACCACCGATACCAAAGGTTTCGGTAATCGCGCTATCGCCCATATCCGGGTTCGCCTGCTCCTGCGAGAAGCCGGTGAAAAACAGACCTTGCGGAGTGTTTACAGGCGCAGTAAACCAGCGCTCGCCCAGCCCACTTACCCGAATCCCGAACATATTGCCGTTGCGGGTCATAGCCGTAACGATGCTGCCCGCGCGGATCATCGCGCCTGCATCCATCGCCGCCTTGCAATAGGCCATCGCGAGGTTGAGGAAGAACTGATCGGTCACGCTGAGGAAATCCATCACTTCCGCGATGTGCTGTTTATCGTGATTGAGGCGAGCAATTTGTGGGGCCAGCGCGCGCATCAACAGTGCTGAGGATGCAATGTTGCGCTGATGGAACTCATCGCCCATGGTAATGCCCTGTGCCATCATCGCGGTGAGATCGATACCGCGCTCCATGCGCCCCAGCGCCGCGCTTAATACTGGCATTAACACATCGCGCATCCAGCGATGGCGAGTCAGGACATCTTCGCCGTAAGCGCCAAAACGCATCACTTTGCCGATACCTTCGTTGAGGTTGCAGTAGGCCCGGTTGCCGTCGGTCACGTTCTCGACCACCAGCATCGGCATACTGGCAGAAGTAATGCCACCCATTGGCCCGACGGCATTCACATGGTGACAAGGAATGAAGTTCACTTCCCCCTGCTCCAGCATCGCCAGCGCCTGCGCTTCATCTTTCGCCCAGCCTTCGAACAGACATGCGCCCACGCACGCCCCTTTCATGGGTCCGGTCATCTCCTGCCAGCGCATTGGCGGCCCGGCGTGAAGCAGTGTTTTGCCCTTGTTTAGTTCGCTGATAAGTGAAGAAGCCGGTTGCACATCCAGCCAGTGTGGACGAGCGCGACGAATTTGTTCGATAACCGCAGCATTGGCTTGCGCCACTGATGTAAACATGGGAACCCCTTATTGCAAACGTTCTAATAAACGAGCCAGTTTTTTATTGCCGCCGGCGACTGGCGACCATTGGTAATGCACAACCGGTTTGCTGGCGCTTTGTAGCTCCAGCGCAAAGCTGCGTAATCCGATGTTAATCACGGCGACGTTTTCCAGTAATGACGGTGTGTGTTGCTGTGTGGCAGGCGAGAGCGGATGAATTAACGCCGCCGCCAGCAAGGTGGCTTCCGGTAGCGAACTCACTACCGCGATCCCCGCATCTTCCAACGTGGCGATTTGCTGCGCGCGGCATTGCGGGTCACGTTCAGTGCCTGTCACCGTGGCAATGGCATACAGTGGTTGATTGTCTGAACGCGCGGCACAGGCTTTTTGCCAGGCGCTCACCAGCGAGGCGGCAGGATCGGCGGTCGCACCGAAGCCAATCACGACATCAAGCAGCAACACGCGCACTTGCGGTTTAGCGCCGAGATCGGCAATTAACAGGTTGCGTAAGGTCGGGTCGATCATCGGATGGGGACGCCCGACGGTGTAAAAATCATCGCCCAGGTCGAGGATCTGATGTCCGTCGGCGTCCAGCATCATGCCATGTTGATGGGTATCGTCGGCTTCCACGCCAAGGTGTCCGGCAAGTAATCCCGCCGCTTCAGCAGCCAGCGTACCGCCGGTATACAAACCGCAAATAAATCCGCTGCTGACAGGCGCTATCGCGTTACGTCGCGCAGTGACGCGTGAAAGCAGACAAGCCAGGCGTGCGGCCTCATCCAGCGAGGAGGCAAACCAGACATTCTCGTCGCGGGCCACCGCCGGGGTATAACCTAAAAACAACGCCACCGTCGGTTTGCCAGTTGCTTTCATGGCATTAACAATTTTCAGACGCACAGCTTCGGCAGGTGGTTTTGAAACAAATGCCAGCACTTCGCTTTTCTCGTCTGCACTAAGCATTTCCAGCGCCGTTAGCGCACTGATGCCGCCCACTTCACGGCTGAGGTCGCGCCCGCCAAGGCCAATCGCATGAGTAATTCCCTCCCCTGCCAGCGCAATCTGTGAGCACAGCTCCTGAATCCCGGTACCGGAAGCGCCAATGACGCCAATGTTGCCTTCCGGCATCACGTTAGCAAAAGCCAGCGGCGTGGCGGCAATCATCGACGTACCGCAGTCCGGCCCCATCACCAGCAAGCCTTTTTCCCGCGCGCGGGTTTTAAGTTGGATTTCATCTTCCAGCGTGACGTTATCGGAGAACATCATCACGTTGAGGTTGCGATCCAGCGCCTGGTTCGCCAGCTCCGCCGCATACTCGCCAGCCACTGAAATCAGCGCCAGACTGGCATCGGGTAATTTCTGACAGGCACTGTCCCAACGACGCACCTGCGTCAACGCCTGGCTGCTGCCTGAACCCTGCGCCAGTTGTTTTAGCGCCTCTTCAAGCTGCTGCATAACCGCCTGCGCGATCCCCGCATCTGCCGCTTCGCTACGAATTGCCACGCAAATATCGTTCGGCGTGGCGTGATTAAAATCGTCATGCCAGAAACCTGTGGTATCTAATAACGCTTTATTGGCGGGCGTACCCATCATTACGGAAACATCATCAACATTTTCTGATTCGCTGAGTTTTCGTGAAATAATCATTAAACTGACCGAATCCTGAAAACACCCTTTTTTAATAAAGGCGTGGATCATAACAACTCCTTAAAAATTGCACCCATGGCAATTGCACGAGCAGTGTTAATGTGGCGATTACGGTATCGATGACAACGAGTAAATAAGGTGATGAATATCACACAGGGATTATTAACAAAAGAATTCAAATAACCGCCGGGCTATTACGCGTTATTTTTTAATAAGCGTGATTGTTTTAAAAACCAGGTTAAAAGCGAGCGGATTATCAAATAAATTCTAACTATATTTTTTTGCCTGTCTGGATCACATAATCCAGATATTTTCCCTGTATGTTAATTGCAGTCATGCTTCACATCGTCGTTAAAAAGGAAGACAGATGAAAATCAGTCGGGAAACACTCCACCAGCTAATTGAGAATAAACTCTGCCAGGCTGGGTTAAAACGTGAGCACGCTGCAACCGTGGCTGAAGTATTGGTTTACGCCGATGCCAGAGGGATCCACTCTCATGGCGCGGTGCGCGTGGAATACTACGCCGAACGCATTTCAAAAGGCGGCACCAACCGTGAACCGGAATTTCGTCTTGAAGAAACCGGACCGTGCTCGGCAATTTTACATGCCGACAATGCCGCCGGACAGGTCGCGGCGAAAATGGGTATGGAACATGCCATCAAAACCGCCCAGCAAAATGGCGTTGCGGTGGTCGGTATCAGCCGGATGGGTCACAGCGGCGCAATCTCTTATTTTGTACAGCAGGCAGCTCGCGCCGGGTTAATTGGCATTTCGATGTGCCAGTCCGATCCAATGGTGGTGCCGTTTGGCGGCGCGGAAATTTACTACGGTACTAACCCACTGGCCTTTGCCGCGCCGGGAGAAGGCGACGAGATCCTTACCTTTGATATGGCGACTACCGTACAGGCATGGGGAAAAGTGCTCGACGCCCGTTCGCGTAATATGTCTATCCCGGATACCTGGGCGGTCGATAAAAACGGTGCACCAACAACCGATCCGTTCGCGGTACATGCTCTGCTCCCCGCCGCTGGGCCGAAAGGGTATGGCCTGATGATGATGATTGACGTCCTCTCAGGCGTCTTACTCGGCTTACCGTTTGGGCGACAGGTTAGTTCGATGTATGACGATTTACACGCCGGGCGTAATTTGGGGCAATTACATATCGTTATTAACCCGAACTTTTTCTCCTCCAGCGAATTATTCCGTCAACATCTTAGCCAGACCATGCGCGAATTAAATGCCATTACCCCCGCGCCCGGTTTTAATCAGGTTTATTATCCCGGACAGGATCAGGATATTAAACAACGCAAAGCCGCCGTCGAAGGCATCGAAATTGTTGATGATATTTACCAGTATTTGATTTCCGACGCGCTTTATAACACGTCATACGAAACGAAAAATCCCTTTGCGCAATAATTATTGAGACAGGACTTTCTTATGATTACACATTTCCGTCAAGCTATAGAAGAAACGCTGCCCTGGCTTTCCTCTTTTGGCTCTGACCCAACGGGTGGAATGACCCGTTTACTTTATTCGCCGGAATGGTTGGAAACCCAGCAGCAATTTAAAAAAAGAATGGCAGCAAGCGGGCTGGAAACACGTTTCGATGAAGTGGGGAATTTATACGGTCGCCTGAGTGGCACCGAATATCCACAGGAAGTGGTTCTGAGCGGTTCGCATATCGATACCGTGGTTAACGGCGGTAACCTCGACGGACAATTCGGCGCACTGGCGGCGTGGCTGGCAATTGACTGGTTGAAAACGCAATACGGCGCGCCGTTACGTACGGTCGAAGTGGTGGCGATGGCAGAAGAAGAAGGCAGCCGCTTCCCGTATGTCTTCTGGGGCAGTAAAAATATCTTTGGGCTGGCGAATCCTGACGACGTGCGGAATATCTGTGATGCCAAAGGAAATAGTTTTGTCGATGCGATGAAGGCTTGCGGATTTACTCTGCCGAACGCCCCACTAACTCCGCGTCAGGATATTAAAGCCTTTGTCGAACTGCATATCGAACAGGGCTGTGTGCTGGAAAGTAATGGGCAATCAATTGGCGTGGTGAATGCAATTGTCGGGCAACGTCGCTATACGGTGACGCTGAATGGCGAATCAAACCATGCAGGCACCACGCCGATGGGTTATCGTCGTGATACGGTTTACGCTTTCAGTCGCATTTGCCATCAGTCGATCGAAAAAGCGAAAAAGATGGGCGACCCGCTGGTGCTGACCTTTGGCAAGGTGGAACCGCGCCCGAATACGGTAAATGTGGTGCCGGGGAAAACCACGTTCACCATTGATTGTCGTCATACCGACGCCGCCGTGCTGCGCAATTTCACCCAACAGTTAGAAAACGACATGCGGGCGATTTGCGATGAAATGGACATTGGTATTGATATCGATTTATGGATGGACGAAGAACCGGTGCCGATGAATAAGGAGCTGGTCGCCACCCTGACAGAATTGTGTGAAAGCGAAAAACTGAATTACCGGGTAATGCACAGTGGTGCCGGGCACGACGCACAAATTTTCGCGCCTCGCGTGCCGACCTGCATGATTTTCATTCCCAGCATCAACGGGATCAGCCATAACCCGGCGGAACGCACCAATATTACCGACCTTGCCGAAGGGGTCAAAACGTTGGCACTCATGCTTTATCAACTTGCCTGGCAGAAATAAGGAGTCATAAATGGGATATTTAAATAACGTCACCGGTTACCGCGATGATTTACTGGCTAACCGTGCGATTGTGAAACATGGTAATTTCGCGCTGTTAACCCCGGACGGCCTGGTAAAAAATATTATTCCGGGCTTTGAAAATTGTGACGCGACAATCCTCTCCACGCCAAAACTGGGTGCCTCTTTTGTTGATTATCTGGTCACACTGCATCAAAACGGCGGCAACCAACAGGGCTTCGGTGGCGAAGGCATTGAAACGTTCCTGTATGTGATCTCTGGAAATATCACTGCCAAAGCCGAAGGTAAAACATTTGCCTTAAGCGAAGGTGGCTATCTTTATTGCCCGCCAGGCTCCTTAATGACGTTTGTTAACGTCCAGGCCGAAGACAGCCAAATCTTTTTATATAAGCGTCGCTATATTCCGGTAGAAGGTCATGCGCCGTGGCTGGTTTCTGGCAATGCCAGCGAACTGGAACGCATTCATTATGAAGGCATGGACGATGTTATTCTGCTGGATTTTCTGCCCAAAGAGTTAGGTTTTGATATGAACATGCATATCCTCTCTTTTGCACCAGGTGCCAGCCACGGTTATATCGAAACCCACGTTCAGGAACACGGTGCCTATATTCTTTCCGGTCAGGGGGTTTATAACCTCGACAATAACTGGATCCCGGTGAAAAAAGGCGATTACATCTTTATGGGCGCTTATTCTTTACAGGCTGGTTATGGCGTAGGGCGTGGTGAAGCGTTCAGCTATATTTACTCGAAAGATTGCAACCGCGACGTAGAGATTTAAGTCATACCACTCGCCTGATTATTTTTAGCTATGTTGGATTTTGCCACGGTTTATTCCGTGGCTTTTTTTGCGGTAAATTCAGGTAAAAAACGGATGCGATATAAATCGCATCCGCTTTAAAGGTAATAGTCAGTTTTTAATTCCCTGACCTATTTTAATGGCGCAGGCAATATTTCGTGCGCTGTTGAAGAGATTGGTTTCACCGCTGGCGAGCACTTCGGCTAAAGGTGCCAGACGTGGCAAAATGCTGAACACCGCGTCAATGCCGTACTGGTGCACCACTTCCACGCCATCACCCAATACGCCAGCAATCCCAATCACCGGGACATTAAACTGCTTCGCCACCGACGCCACGCCCAGCGGCGCTTTACCACCTGCCGTTTGCGAATCGATGCGCCCTTCCCCGGTGATCACCAGCGCTGCACCCTGCACCGCCTGCTCCAGGTTGACCGCCCGCAGTACAATCTCAATACCCGGTTTAATATCCGCATTGAGGAATACCGCCGCCGCAATGCCCATACCGCCCGCCGCGCCGCCACCCGCCATCTGGCAGACGTTGATTTCAGTTAGCTGTTGTAAAACACGGGCGTAATTTTGCAGCCCCTGTTCCAGTTCTTCGACCATTTCCGGCGTTGCCCCTTTTTGCGGACCAAACACCGCCGCCGCGCCGCGTGCCCCTACCAGCGGGTTATCAACGTCACATGCTACTTCAATATGACAGTTCGCCAGACGCGGATCGCATTCATTCATCTCAATACTTGCCACCCGCGCTAAATTGCCGCCGTTAGCCGCCAGCGGCTGACCGTCGGCATCAAGGAAACGCACACCGAGCGCCTGCGCCATGCCCATACCGCCGTCGACCGTCGCACTGCCGCCAATGCCGAGAATAATATGGCGAATGCCGTTATCCAGCGCATGGCGAATTAACTCCCCCGTACCAAAACTGGAGGCCAGCAACGGATTACGCTTTTCAGGCGCGACCAGCATCAGGCCACTTGCTGCCGCCATCTCAATCACTGCCGTTTTCCCGTCGCCGGTAAGTCCATAAAAAGCATTCACTTTTTCGCCCATCGGCCCGCAGACTTCAAGCTTCACGATGTTACCGCCCGTCGCGGCGACCATCGCCTCCACCGTCCCTTCGCCGCCATCCGCTATCGGCAAACAGATATAGTGCGCATCGGGAAATATGGTCGAAAACCCGGCTTTAATTGCCTGACAACATTTTTCTGCACTTAAGCTCTCTTTAAAAGAGTCTGGCGCAATGACAATCTTCATTATCAATCCTTTTTCAACAAATTATTCGATGCGTTCCCACGGAATAAGATTATCCATAAGAACAGCCAGTAAAATTCCGACCAGTAAGCCGTTACTGAGCAGAGGACGAAGCGTTAATGGAAGGTCTTGCAGATACACAGGCGGTAATGCCATTAAAAATATGCCGACAAATAACGGCAATGCGAGTCGATAAATATTGCGAGCGGTAAACGTTATTTGCTGGCTAAACACCAGCGCGGAAAAGAGTAAAGGCAGATGGTAATGACTCCAACTTACTGATAGTGTTTTATGTTCAGATAATGCCCGATGACCTTGTCATGCAGCTCCACCGATTTTGAGAACGACAGTGACTTCCGTCCCAGCCTTGCCAGATGTTGTCTCAGATTCAGGTTATGCCGCTCAATTCGCTGAGTGTAACGCTTGCTGATTACGTGCAGCTTTCCCTTCAGGCGGGATTCATACAGCGGCCAGCCATCCGTCATCCATACCACGACCTCAAAGGCCGACAGCAGGCTTAGAAGACGCTCCAGTGTGGCCAGAGTGCGTTCACCGAATACGTGCGCAACAACCGTCTTCCGGAGCCTGTCATACGCGTAAAACAGCCAGCGCTGGCGCGATTTAGCCCCGACGTATCCCCACTGTTCGTCCAT